>JAJDEK010000121.1 GCA_029259875.1 Planctomycetaceae bacterium | reverse complement strand
AAAACGGGATTCCGCGAGGCTTGCCACTGCTATTTCAAACTGTGTACCGGGTGGCAAATTTGCTACTTTGACCAGCCGTTCTAACGCGCGGGGATCTCCGAAAAAACGAAGTGCATACAAGGCTGCTTCCTGAACAATCTGGTTCTGATCTGAACTAAGTGCTAAAACCAGTGGTAGTTCTTCGTTTGTTAATTGGCGTCCGCCACTAATTAAGGCTGCTCTTTTGACCGCTGGCGAGCCAGTGCGGATTTGCTCGGCAATTTTTTCTCGTGATAACACACTCATTGCACTGTCGAGGGCTGCATGAATCGCAGCTTCTTCTGTTGCATGTGTCACTGTCGTGTGAGATTTGACACCTACTCCGAAGTAGCGCGGCTTATGATCTTTAAAAGCTTTACCGGAAAGATGAAGTTCTCTGATCATTGTCGGAAACAAGGGAAACCGTGATTCCACAACTGAGTTCATACCAATTTGTTCTGCTGCGCGGGGCAACCAAGCTATTAAAGTCGGATCAATGTATGAATTTTGATTCGGAAAGTGAATGACAAACCGTCCGACTTTTTTTTGTGTGGTGAGTAGGTCGATTTCATTCATCAGACTTCCGATGTTGATGGAATTAAATGTTCCCGACACTGTCACTTTTGCCAGACATTGGCTAGGCCCTATGAGTTGCACATTATGTTTTAGGCTACCTAACTCAAACCGATTGACATTCAGATTGATCTGCTGATCATTGAGTGTTGTCTGAATTTCGATATCTGGAATGTGTGAACCAGCCGGTAGATCTGATAACACGATCCACATACTTCCCTGTTTGCCTGGTGGAACCTCAACCTGTTGCTCAAACTTTAAAGAACTCAATTGCTGTCTACTTTTACCCACCAGGACACTTGGGTTGCTGAGGTTTTTGGATAAATCCGATATCGGATGAAGTTGGCCATCGACTTTAAATTTGATTTGATCACGGATCAATTTGAGAGGTTGTTGGCTTTGGTTGACAAGAATTAACCGGGTTAAGAAAAAAACCTTGGGTACTTGATTGGACGTCACACCTTTCAGGGAATTTTCGATCATCATGAAAGCCGCTGTTTGTTGTGAAACAGCAGGCTGATGCGCGGGTGGTTTCTTTAACGCCAGCAACTGCTTTTCGATATCCAGCAACTGTTGTCGGACGTCTTTGTTAGAAATTGGTTTGCTAGATGATTTTCCGTTAACCGTCTGAGACTGCGCATCCACTCTAAGCGGTGAGATCATCCAAGTAGTAGAAAAAACCACTGTGATCAGGAAAAACCAATTTCGATATCGCATTCTGTTTCTCCAAACATTCATCAGACAATCACTTTACCAGCTCGGATTTCAATCCAGGTCTTGATTTCCGATCCTGGTGGTAATACACGTAATCCGGTTTCGACATCTTTTCTTGTCATATTGATGGCATTGGTCACGCATGTATAAGGTTCCAGGCAAACACAGTTTCGGTTTTGTGGTGTGAAAACTACCAATTCTGAAAAGAGGGAATCATAGTCTTGAGAAACCACAAGCCCTCCTTGTTCGTCCATAACCAGACACTCATACTGTTCGGTCTCTTCTGGGAGACCACTCAAAACGTGATCTGCCGTTAACTGATCGAGCCAGGCTCCTTCTCTGAGATCATGTGATTGTTGAATGGCTCTTTTTTCTCCAGTGGGCAGGCAATTTTCCAGAACCCATTCTTCAGTAGCAGGTGCCTCGATCAGGCAGTTTTTAAGACTTCCCTGTTCCGACAAAGGAACTTTGAAATAAGGGTGAGTTCCCAGTCCCCAGGGAACCGAAGTTTGTCCTGGATTTCCAATACGAAACTCGGCACGCAACGCTGCTCCACGTACTTCGTATTTGACTTCAATGAAAATATCACCGGGCCAATATTTCAAAAGGTTTTTTCCATCAATGCTAAGCTGAAACTGCCCGATTGCGAATGTTTCTTCCTGGGCGATCACACGCCAGGGTTGATCCAGGCAAAACCCATGAATGGCATTTCCTTTGTTATCATGATAAGTCTTATCGGTGGGAAGTTCATAAGTGACTCCCTCCCATTGATAGCGTGCATTTGCGATGCGATTCGGAAAGGGAAATAAGATAGGAATTCCACTGCTACTAGGGCGTTGATCACCGTGTTGAAATTCTGGATGAGCATCAATTACATCGATGCATTGACCATCTACCATGGCCTGGAATTGATAACAATTAAAGCCCAACTCAGGCAGTATATGCGCGTTCGAACCAGTATCCGGATCTGTAATTTTAATGGGCGTCATGCGTGTGATTACTTTTCATGTGGGTTGATTATAGTGTGAGTGATCTTTTAGAAGGCTTTGATTTTCAGTTCCACTCAGGGTGGACGCTTTGTTGTGGGAGAAAGCGTTTTTCAGCCATAACCCTTTCCAGCAGAACATCCCAAATTTCATAAGGATCGATTTCAAAAACATCTTCAGTTTTCGCCGCAGTGTAAAGCCAATCCATGCGATAAATTTCAGATTCTAATTGTAAGGGTCCCCAGCCGGCGCACCCAAAAAAAATCCGAAAGTCCAAATCAGGATCTCCTTCTGAAATCCGCCAGACCACTTTTTCAAATACTTCCGGACTGCTTCCCATAAATAAATTGGGAACGATAGGTTCCTCTGTTTGCTCCAAGTCGGTTGCATTATGTAAAGCAAACATACCGCTCGGTTCAACGGGCCCTCCAGTGAATACCATGTCCTCCAATTTTGGTAGATCAAAATATTTGGAAAGTGCATTGGTAATTGAGAGCGAGGAAGGGCGGTTGACTATCAATCCGGTTGCCCCTTTCTCATTGTGTTCCACAATCAATACCACTGATCGATAAAAATTGAGATCATTCAATTTCCGGGAAGCGATTAAAAAATGCCCCTTTAAAGATTTCAACATAGAGGAATTCAATCTCCTAAATTTTAGTATATCGGCTCAAAAGAGCTTTCTACAAAGACAATGATTGCACAAGTCCCATTATATATGGACAAAACCTCAAAAAACAGAGTTAGATTTTCCCTGCCAAATCGCCCTTTATTTATAGTGTTCTACTTTACCGATTTTACGGATCCTGCCTTCTGAAATCCCCGACAATCCTTTGTCCTGTATTAACCGACGTTTTTTTAAAATAAGTATTTCAAATTGAACGTTTGTCGTCTATTCTACTAAGTATGCCGAAGTGTTGTTTCCATCTCCGCACTTTTTTAATTTTTTCATGGTTTTGATCACAATGAGTTCTTCCAAAACGCAATTCGCCATTTTGTTTGTGTTTTTGTGTTCGCTTTCGTTCTCTGCTTCACTTTCCGCAGAAGAAAGCTACGAACGTTTCACAGTCCGCACATGGACGTACCGCGATGGTACAGAGGAAACAGGAAAGTTGATTAGCGTCTCCGGCCCCGTTGCCACACTCAAGCTGGACGGACAGGGAACGGTTCGTGTACCGCTGGAAAAGTTGAGCGTTAAGGATTTGAATTGGCTCTATGAATATCACAAGCGAAAAAAACAGCTAAGTTTCCTACCTCCTCAGTATCGGAAGCCTCAGGCAGTAAAAGAGGAGCCGAAGCCAGAGAAAACGAAATCAGTAAATACAGGAACACATAAAGCAGAGCCTGAAAAGAATATGGGTTCTATTAAATCTAAAGATGAAGAATCATATAAACCGTTCACAATTCGTGAATGGACCGTTCAAGATGGGAGCAAATATCAGGCTAAGTTTTTGTCTGTTTCTAAGCGAAATGCACTGCTCCTCAAAGAGCCGGGGGGATCGATGACGATTTCTCTCGATCAGCTTAGCAAAAAAGATTTAAACTGGATTATTGAATATCACCGTAGGAATAATTTGCTTGCCTTATTACCGGCGGAGTATCAAAAAGGAAACTCGCCCGATCATCCTTCTACTGAGTCTCCGACGAAAGCAGAAGCGCTGGCGGCACAAGCCAAAGCCAAAATGCTTGATGGCGCTGCTAAGGACGATCCAAATCTGATCAAAGCGAATACAGAGATTGATCCTGTTCTTGTCGCTGCATTACGTGAATATCGGGTTTGGTCAGATAAAAAAGGTCAGAAGTCTGAGGCAATCTTCACCAGGATTGACGGCCGAGAGATTTTATTTTCAACTCGAACTGTGGGTTTCATACGCGTTCCCATTGGCACACTGATTGAGGAAGACTTGCAGTTACTTCGGGATGCTCTGAAAATGCATGGGCGTTTCGATGAAATGCTGCTTGTTTATCGCGAGCCGCTTGATCCGAATCTCACTCCCACCAAACTAAAACAATTGCTCAGAGTCAATAATCACCGAAAATGGACTGATCTTTCCGGTAATTCTACGGGGGCTTCCTATGTGAAAATGGAAGATGGAAAAGTCTTTCTGAGTATTACAAAATCCTCAATGCTACAGGAGTTTCCTTATCTGAACTTCAGCCCCGAAGATCAAGAGTATGTTCAGGAACGTCTGAAAAAAGAAATTCCTGGCCAATTTTTTCCTGATAATGCCGATACGACATTAACTCCGGAAGAAAGAGAAAAAGAATTCCGAGTATGGACTGACAGAAGTAAACGTCAGATTAAAGGGAAGTTTGTGCGGTTAGCCTATGGCGATTCCGTTGCTGTCATTAATACCGGCGGCAAAGAAGAATTATTCATCACGGAATTTTTTAGCGACCAAGATTTAAGCCTGATTAAACCCCGCAAACAGAAACAAACAGATCAATTGGCAATGAATAACAATAATGCCAATGTGGGAGGCTTCCCAGGTAATATACCCGGTGGAATGAACCGAGGTATGGCAGGCAGAAGCAGATTTCCAGGAGCGATGCCGGGTTCAATGCCGGGAAATAACCCCTTCCCCAATCAGAATGCTAATAATGCTATGCCTCAACGTCCTGCACATTCAATGCCACAGAATTTATTCAAAACGAAATTTGAATGTCCCATTTGCAAGAAAACCCATACCTCCGACTCACCATTCTTTAAGCATTGTCCACATTGCGGGTTGGATGCGAATGATAAAGTTTATAGCTGTATGAGGTGTAATCGAAAGTTTAAGGCTGAAGGCCAGGGGATCACAGCACCGTGCCCTCACTGTAATCAGAACAAACAAAATCAAGTTGCTTCCAACAATGCCAATCCATTCATGAATCAAGGTGCTGGAGGCAATTCTAACTCAAATGATTCGGGGTCATCAGTACGCTCAGGATCGTCTGCTTACCGATCAGGCAGAGCCATCGGTAAAATTTGTGGTTTGATTTTCTTGGTCGTTGGTTTCATTGCCGGTGCCATAAAACTCCGAGGTTGATTTGATCAAAAAAAAGAAGCGTCCTTCTGTCGAACAGGACGCTTCTTAATAAACATAAGCTGACAGAAGTCGCTATCTATTGCTTTTGGTTCAATACGGGCAGTTGCTTGGATGTCTGCATCTCTTGTGCTTCTTCCGGCGCCACATAGTCACTATGGCAAGATGCTTTGTCCTGATCTTCGGTCATTTCCTGTTTGACTTTGGAAGCTAGCTTATGAATTTGATCCGGGCTGAGTACGCCTCGCTTCTCCAGAATTTCCTGCTGTTCCGCAGTTAGCGGCAAGGTTTTCTTGGCTTTGTCCCAGGCATAGTCTTCCGATTTACCAGACATGAATTCCTGAATTTCTTTCGAGATACGAACACTGCACCAGTCATGGCCACACATCGCACAAAAATCAGTATCAACGTCCAAATCTTCGTCATGTAACGCACGTGCGGTATCAGGATCAAAACTCAATTCAAAGTGTTTTTCCCAGTTTAATGCGGCACGCGCTTCTGTTAAATCATCATCCCGATTGCGAGTGCCTGGAATTCCCAAAGCCACATCGGCAGCATGGGCGGCTATTTTATAAGCGATACAACCCTGCTTGACATCGTCTTTTTTGGGTAAACCAAGATGTTCTTTGGGTGTTACATAACAGAGCATGCTGGCACCGTGATAGCCGGCTGCGGTTGCACCAATACAACTTGTGATATGGTCATAACCGGGAAAGATATCAGTGACCAGAGGTCCCAGTACGTAGAAGGGAGCACCATGGCAGAGTTTTCTCTGGAGCTTCATGTTGAATTCGATTTGGTCGAATGAAATATGTCCTGGGCCTTCAATCATGACCTGCACCCCTTTTTTCCAGGCACGTTCGGTCAACTCGCCTAGCACACACAATTCTGCCAATTGAGCGCGGTCTGATCCATCAGCCAACCCACCAGGACGCAAGCCATCACCGATCGAAAAGCTGACGTCATACTCTCGCATGATTTCACAGATATCATCCCAAAGATCGTACATCGGGTTTTGACGTTGATTATGCAGCATCCATTTTGCCAGCAGCGAACCACCGCGACTGACAATCCCAATCAAACGCTTTGCGACTAATGATAAATGCTCATGTAACACGCCAGCATGAATTGTAAAATAGTCTACACCCTGCTTTGCCTGATGCTTGAGCATCTGCAAGATACTGGCATGATCTAAATCTTCCAGGCGGCGTGCAATGATCATTGAATAAATGGGAACCGTCCCAATGGGGACCGTACTGTTTTCGATGATTGCCTGCCGACAACCATCGATGTCTCCTCCTGTGGAAAGATCCATGACCGTATCAGCGCCCCAGCGCTGAGCCCATTTTAATTTTTCAATTTCCTCGTCCGTTCCCGAAGAAACCGGCGAGGCTCCCATATTCGCATTCACTTTGGTTTTTGATGCACGGCCAATCGCCATCGGGTCCAACTTGTGTCCGAGGTGGACTTTGTTGGCAGGGATAATCATACGACCGGTGGCAACTTCATCGCGAATTTGTTCGGCCGTTAAATGGGGCTCCCGCTCGGCGACGCGTTCCATTTCGGGTGTGATTGTTCCGCAGCGCGCAAATTCCAGTTGTGTGACTGGTAGAAAGTCATTCGGAGGAACCCAGGCGTCAGCCGTTTCATAATTTTCTTCATAACCGGGTTTCAGTTCCCAACCTTCGGGCATAAAATCCCAGGCAGTTTTATCGGAGACGCCAGGCATGCCGGGGGTATCAGGTGAAGAAAACGTCAAAGCGCCTTCGACTCCTGGAGCAATTCGTGGAGGATTTGCAAAACTTCCTGGATTTGTCTGTTGAGGACGAGTTGAGGGATTTCCTCCAATTGGTGGTAGTGAGTACATCAGGTCATAAGCAGATGAGGAGTCAGTCATTCTAGAAGCATCCTTTAAATATTTGATGCAGAGGATCGAGTACGTTTATTATTCAAGAATCCCAACCTAGGAAGTTTTAATGAGACGACCAATGGAAGAACTGCTCCGGATGGGAAATCTTTCTGGATTCTTGTTTATATAGTAGTGACCTTGCTGCTTTTTTCAAACTGATTAGATGGGTACTCTCTGTGGTTTCCCATTGAATGATTCATTGGCTATGATCTTCATATGTTGAAAATTGTTGATCACAACTTCCAATTTCCCTCAAAAAGATCGAATTCAAGCGCTTCTCAGTTCATCAGGTTAAGGTAAAACATGCAGTACGATGTTTATGGCGTTGGAAACGCTTTGGTTGATATTCAAGCACAAGTCTCAGATGCAACTTTGGAAAAATTAGGCTATGCCAAAGGTATCATGACACTGGTTGATGAAGAAGCACAGCTAAAAGTACTGGGCGAGCTCGATGGAGCCCCAGTTTCTCAATGTGCCGGTGGTTCCGCTGCCAATACGATACTGGGAGTAGCAGATTTTGGTGGAAAAGCTGCGTATGCAGGCAAAGTCGCCAGTGATATGTTGGGGGAATTTGATCTGGCTGACATGCGAAAATTGGGTGTCACCATCGAGGTTCCTCCTGCCTCTGACGGACATACCGGAACCTGCGTTGTCCTGATTACCGATGACGCACAGCGAACCATGCTGACAAACCTCGGTGTATCAGCCACATTGAGTGTGGACGATTTAAACGAGGAGCATATCAAACAATCTGAATATGTATACGTGGAAGGTTATCTGTTTACTGGGGAAACACAAAAACAAGCAGCCTATCGTGCCATTGAATTGGCAAAAAAACATGACGTGAAAGTCGCGTTTACCGTTTCTGATCCATTTCTCATCAATCTGTTCCGGGATGAATTTCAACAATTGATCGAAGGTCCTGTGGATCTGCTGTTTTGTAATCTGGAAGAGGCACGCAGCCTCACTGGAAAACATGACGCAGTCGACTGCGCCCAACTCATTCACAAACATGTACCGAATCTTGCTTTAACTCTCGGATCCGATGGGTCCATTCTGATGCATGAAGGCCGCGTAATTCCCATTGAAGGTGTCGAGACTGATGCCATTGATACCACCGGTGCTGGAGACATGTATGCTGCCGGAATTTTGTACGGAATTACGAACGGATTGAGTTGGCATCAAGCGGGCCACCTTGCGTCACATGCGGCGGCGCGCGTTGTCTCGCAACTGGGCGCGCGACTACAACGTCCTTTCACGAAGGATGAAATACAGGAACTACTCAGTTGAAATGAAGCATAGCAACTACCCTCTCTTCGTACGTCGCGACCTGGACGGTTTTTTCGCCTTAATGATCGATAACCTCGTCCAGCTTCTGTTAATCGTTGCTTTGTGTAGTTTATGCGGGATCTCTGCAGATTCGGAATTGCTGCTGCAATATATTCTTCCGGGGGTTGCTCTCAGCATTCTGTTTGGAAATGTTTTTTACGCCTGGCAGGCACATCAACTCGCTAAAAAAGAAAATCGTAGCGACGTTTGTGCTCTACCCTATGGGCTCAACACGCCTTCGATCTTGGTTTACATTTTTTTTGTGATGATTCCCGTCTATCAGCGGACCAATAGCGCCGAGGCGGCCTGGCAAATGGGTTTACTGGCTTGTTTTGGTAGTGGCGTCATTGAATTTTTAGGCGCTTTTATTGCGGATTGGGTTCGCAAGCTGACTCCGCGTGCGGCACTGTTATCAACACTTGCAGGTATCGCGATTGGCTTTATTTCTATGACCTTCGTGTTGAAAATCTATCAGAGACCTTTGATCGGAATGTTGCCAACTGCTGTCGTGTTGTTAACGCTGTTTTCCCAGACGAAACTCCCATTTCGTATGCCCGGTGGATTACTGGCGATTATTTTAGGAACAATCAGTGCCTGGATACTGCCCGAGATTGTTCCCCAGCTCATGCAAGGATCAGCCATGAGTACTGAAGCCATTAAAACCGCCTGGGGTCAGTGGGGCTGGTATCCGCCTCAATTTGCAGGTGCTGCGCTTTGGGATTTACTGAAAGAACCTGGTGAATGGCTTGGTTATATGTCAGTGATTTTTCCGATGGGACTGTTCAACGTCATCGGCAGCATGCAGAACATCGAATCTGCTGAAGCCGCCGGAGACAGTTATGCCGCCCGGCCCTCTATGATTGCCAACGGTATGGGAACGATCGTTGCATCACTTTTAGGGAGTTGTTTCCCGACTACTATTTATATTGGTCATCCTGGCTGGAAAAAAATGGGTTCGCGGGCCGGTTATTCCACTCTGAATGGGTTCTTTTTTCTGTTGATATGTCTCACGGGAACCACAGGAGTGATCAGTAAGATTATTCCTCTTGAAGCCGGAGCGGCGATTGTACTCTGGATCGGAATGGTCATCACCGCCCAAGCGTTTCAGGCTTGTCCCAAGCGGCATGCCCCGGCTGTCGCGCTGGGGCTCTTTCCAGCTATCGCTGCCTGGGGAGCAACCATTATGCAGGGGACATTCCTGGTCGCCGGCAATAAAACATTACAGCAGGTTTTGTCGGCAAATCTCTTTACAGAGGTCAATGGATTTTTGGTTCATGGAATGGTGGTCATGGAACGAGGCTTTATTTTTACATGCATGATACTCGCGGCGATTTGCGCCTGTCTCATTGATGGCAAATATCGCTCTGCAGCAATCTGGTCAGTGATCGCTTCCATCTTTGCATTTGCCGGATTAACAAATGCGTATGAAATTATGGGGAACGATATTCACTTTAGACTGGCGTTCACGGAAGATAATCTGAACGGCGTGACATACCATGCCACAGGAATTGCCGTGGGTTATCTACTATTCGCCGCTACCTTCTTGATCCTTGGCGGTTTCAAAGACGAATCGCATTCTCTAAAAACCGAAATACTTGATTCCGAGCCAAACGTAGAGCACTAATGGGCCGTTTCAAAGAATTGGTCATGATCACTTAAGCTATCGCCGGTACGGTTTTTATAGACGGCTTAACGATGTTATTACAGCAATGAATGTGATCATTTGTTTCAATTAGAATTGATCAAATTGCTCCTAGAGTGGCTAGTTAGGTTACTTTTACATACTTGTTTTTAGTAATTATTAATAAATAATTACTCTTACCGAAACTATGCTTTTCTTCTTAAGGTAGAACACTCGAAAGCAAGTTAGCATTCCTTTAACAGGTTTAATTACCCCATCCCCTGCTTTTCATTCCAAACATTTTTTCATTTAAGTTTTTAAGGAACGATTTATGTTGAAGTCATCCCAGATAAAGCGAGGCTTTACCCTCATTGAGTTACTCGTCGTCATCGCTATCATCGCAATTCTTATTGCACTATTGCTTCCAGCAGTTCAACAAGCGCGCGAAGCAGCCCGTCGATCTACTTGTAAAAACAATATGAAACAAATTGGATTGGCACTCCACAATTACCACGATACCTTTAGAGCATTTCCCATTGGTTCACAAATTTCGTACTACCGAGCAAATTGGCGATCCTCAATCCTACCCTACATCGATCAGGCACCCGCTTACAATCAATTAACACAAACCCCTATTCCACTGCATGGTTATGCTTCTGGTAATGGGAATTCTGCTTCTGGTTATAATACAGAAAATGCAGTGTTAAATAATCTTTTTGTACCTATCTATAAATGTCCTTCAAGTACTGCAAGTGCCTTTTATACAGGTGGTAGTCCTCTTTCAAATAATGGAAGGACTTCTCCCAATGCTCCTCTGGGGAGGGAAACTGGAATGACAATGGACTATGTGGGTATTAGCGGTTCATATGCAAATGTCGCTCCGTACAACAGCGGTTGTGGTGGCGCTTATGGTGGATTTTGGTGTAATAACGGATTAATGATGGTTGGTAAGTCTGCCCTAATACGAGATTGTACTGATGGGACATCAAATACAATCATCGTCGGTGAAGATTCAGGGCTCGTCAATAACGGAGATTACCGTAGCAACTACTATGGAGGCTGGGCAGGACATCTTGGACTGTCAAGTTGGGGAACGGGAGTTAATACGATTCGCTATAGTCCCAATCCTCAAACAGCTCCCGCTGGGGGGAATCAGACCTATGCACCGAATAACCCTTTAACTTCGTTTCATGTGGGAGGCATGCATGCCCTGCTTGCAGACGGTGCCGTTCGATTCATTTCCGATAATCTCGATATTGAAACCCTCCGTCGGTTGGGAATGAAAAACGATGACCTTGTACTTGGCGAATTCTAAAACCGAATGATTTCTTTAAAACGTGGTAGTGGTATTTAATATTTACAACTCAGCCGATGCGATTTTTTACTGCATCGGCTGTTTTTTTATATTGGCTAGCTTTATGGAGATTTCTAAATGTCATCTAATTCCGTTGGTTTAAAATTGTTGAGTCTTTTTTGTTTGACGATTAAACAGAACTTTATAAAGGCATTATTTTTATTGGCAATAGCATTGGTGCCAATTTGTTTAATGAGTGGCTGTGGAGCAAGCACAGAGCCAGTTCCCTCCGGAACGGCAACGGGAACAATTAAGGTTAACGGAAATGTACTCAAACAAGGACGTGTGAATTTTGTCTCATCGACTACAGGAACTGGTGTTTACGCTGACTTGCAGGAAGATGGTACCTATGAAATGCCAAATGAGATTCCTGTAGGTGACTATCGTGTCTATCTTACTTCGCCCGGGCTTGGGGATGCACCTCCTTCTGAATCAGGAAATCCGGAATTGAAAGGTGCCCTCAAAGATGTTTCCAAGAAATACCAAAGCGAACAGAAAACCGATTTACATGCCGTCGTCAAAGAAGGAGAAAACACATTCGACTTTGATCTCAAACCATAATAAACTCAGTTTATGAAACGTACTATTAAAATACTAATCTCTAGCAGTTTGTTATGTGCTTGTGTATTAGCTTTTGGATTTTATTGGAAGGCTCAAAACTCTCCTGCTCAACTTCTAAAAAAAGCAAACGAAGCACTGCTACAAAAAAAATATCTCATTGCTCAGCAAATCGTAGAAGGACTGTTTGATCAAGCAGAATATGCAGATCAGGCCGCCTTTCTGGCAGCGGAAGCGGCTGAGG
>JAJDEK010000013.1 GCA_029259875.1 Planctomycetaceae bacterium | reverse complement strand
TTTTCTTGGAAACAGTGACTCCCGGCGGAAGTTGTGTACCAAATTTCGAACTAAAGTACATAAACGAAGTCGCGAGTGTTACTGGGTCTTTATAAACGTCACTACGTTTAATTTTGACTTTGATTTCAGCAGACTCGCCTGGCTTTAATACGATTTCACCGGGCGTGGCTGTGACTTCGAGTAGGTCAAGCGGTTTGGTTACACCAATAATGGATGTATTGATTGGCCAGCGTGCCTGTCCGCCTCCGCCCGACTGTATTTCACATGTGATACGACCATAGCGAACTGCTTCGATTTCTTTACCGTCAGGGCCAGGCAGTTTTGCTTTCCCGGAAATTTTTACCAATGATGCATTGATCGGAGCACCTTTGGTTGCTTTGAGAATCAGACCACAGTCATTCACGCCGGGGGGCAGTGTCACTGGTTCTAAGGTGACTCCCTTGGGAAGCCCTTCGATGTTCATCTCGATGGGACCGTTAAAACCATTTAAGCGTTTGACACGGGCAAACCACATCATATTCGTTCCGGGAGCAATTTGAGCATAATAGTATTCGCCATGCACTTCGAACTCTGGACCACTCAATTCACCAGACAAGTGATAAGCAAACCGCTCTCCCCCGCGATCATGCAAATCGCGGACAGTGACAACATAATCTCCCTCAGCGGGTGCTTTAAAATAGAATTCCGAATCTTTGGTCTGCAAGCCATCATCAGATTCCGTTGTGGCGCTACCATTCACAAAGATTCTTTGTACTTTTCCTTTGGTATCCCGCACTTCCATCACACAATCTAATGGTAATTCAATGCGGCTCGACATCAATTTGAAGAAGTAATATTGATCTTTTTTGGCTTTGAACGTGTAGAAGTGTGTCTGCTCTGCTTCGCTGAATTGTGCACTCACCCCCACTGGAAGTGTCAAAGACAAAGCCGTTTTCGTTGAGATATTGGTACCAGATGCAGAGACTTGAGGGTTATCGCTAACCAAAGTCCAAACAGAATTGGTTTCACCGGCCGGCGTTTTAAAGGTTCGTTTCGCCCAGCCAGTTTCCTTTGCATCTGCAGCGGAGAACTTAACTTTTTTATTGTCTTTTAGTGCATGTCCTCGCAATTCCACTTCAGTGGTTTTCCCTTTTTGAACAGCTAGGGGAAATGTGTGATACACAAATGGCGTATCACTGACTTCAATACAATAAGCGTATTTTCCCGTTCCCTTATAACGGGCATCACGAATTTCAAAGACGTACTCGCCATCGGCGGGTAACTTAAACGTGATCAGAGAATCGGATTTGATGAAGTTATCGTTTTGGGCCACGATTTGTTTTTGTGGACCATATAAAGTGAGAATCGAGTCCATCAGATAGACGCCTGAAGTCTGCATCGTATGAATGGATTCCGTGACGCGTTGTGCATAAACTTGCAGCGTGATTTCCTGTCCCTTTTTGCCTGTGAATTTATAGCAGTCAAGGTCTTCCGTTTTTTCACAGATACCACAAACGGTTGAGGGAAGCGTGACAACTTGCGCAGTATCAACAGTGTTATTGTCTTTCTTCTCTACTTCTTCGATCACCGGATACGGAGTGACCAGTAAATGAGAGACACTCGAGACGGCTTGATCTGTGGCAACCCGACATTCATAAACTCGTGCGGGCTGGTTTTTGGGAACTTCGATATCAAATGCAAAAGGAGTTCCCACAGACCCTCGACCACGCCTGGGAGCCGCTTTAGGTTTCGGCTCGGCAAAGGTCATCTTGATTCCAGGTTGATCGAAAAAGACAGAATGTGTTCCATCCAGAGTATAACTACTATGAAGCTGAATTTTTCGTTTATCCCCTTGTTGAACGGCCGCCGGTTTCATCGCTACTAGCTGACGAAAACCGATTTTTGACGGTGGCGGTGTTTTCTTTGCATCGGCAGCGTTCAATGAAGAATGCTGAGTTGGTGTTAAGAATAACAGGCTCAATGTCAGTAGTGAGTAAGCTATGCAGCGCATCGGCTTGTCCTAAAGTAGATCAAAAAATTGACTGATAAAACAGGGAGACCCTGAGGGCTCAATGTCCAGAGGGGCCAGCACTGTTAAATGGATGAAGAGTGAGGTTATCGGAAATTAACCTATCAATTCCGGAATGGGTTGGCCTTCATTCACAACTAAGGGACGCCCATCTTCGGGAGAGACAAAGTAGTGGTCCAGGTTGACTCCCAATTTTGTATAAATGGTTGCCGCAACATCTTGAGGGTAGTATTCTTTTCCGACCGGACGCGAACCGATGTCATCAGTAGCACCAACCACCTGACCGGCTGGAGTTCCCGCTCCGATCATCATCATCGTGGATGCTGTTGCCCAGTGATCACGACCGGCGGCTGAGTTGATCACAGGAGTCCGACCAAAATCGGTCAGCCAGACAACGAGCGTATTATCAAGCATACCACGTTGCTTTAAATCGAGAACCAGCGACGTTAATGCGCGGTCAAATGGAGGCAACGAACCACGCAACGATTTAAAGTTATTCGTATGTGTGTCCCAACCACCACTGCTGACAGTGACAAATCGCGAACCCGATTCAATGAGTCGGCGGGCGAGCAGGCAGCTTTGACCTAGATAGTGACGACCGTAATCATCGCGGGTCTTGGTAGATTCCTGGTTGAGATCAAATGCCTTCTGAGTGTCGGCAGATGTGATCATACTGAAAGCGTTTTTATAATGAGCATCGGAGGCTTCAAGGGCATTTTGATTTTGATCGGCCTGGCGCTGTAAGGTGTCGATGGCCTGTAAGGCTTGCTGTCGACGTTTCAGGCGATCAATGGTAATTCCCGATGGTGGGGAGATATCTCGCACGGTGAAGTTTTTGGAATTAGGATCGCCGGGGATTTCAAAAGGATTATATTGCAGTCCCAGATAGCCACCCAGCCCACCGTTGAAGCGACGATCCACATGATTCCCGATTTGAATATGCGGA
>JAJDEK010000120.1 GCA_029259875.1 Planctomycetaceae bacterium | reverse complement strand
TTAATCAACTGACGAAATCCCCGGTCAAATCCCGCTCCGTTACAGTTATCAACCGCGAAAATAAAGCCACCTTGTTCCACGTACTGTTTTAGGATCTTGGTTTGTTTTTCGCCAAACTCTGGATCGTCCAGTCCACTGATAAAGAGAACTGGCGCCTGCCTGAGAACCTGCGCACTTCCACTCTGAATTGCCAGCTCCAGGTTTACGGTCTGCCAAGTGAGAAGTTTGGGCCAATCAGGACGCCCTGATAAGGCGTCTGTCAGATTCAAAATGTCGTTTTGATGGTGGTTCCAATTAGGAATGGCATCTGGGTTTTGAGCGACTTTCTGTTTTGTGTTGTATTCCAGCTTATTGATTAATACAGGTGCTAGCCCCTTAGAAAGAAACAACAAAACAAAACTGGTCCCTAAAACAGGATCTCCTTCTATTTGCCCGGACCCCTTCCAGGAACCATCACGCACTGACTGTCTTTTTACCAGAAAAGCAGCACCTTCACGGTACCAATCATGTTTACCAAAAAATCGTGTCCCACTCAGTCGCCCCGCTCGTTCGAGGCCATAAAGATAATAAAGTAACCAGGAATTCACACCGGGATTGCTGCCTACAGAAAAATGGTTTGTCATCCAGCGGACTGCACGTTCTATTGACTGATCCGCTTCTTTTTTGTCACAACAAATGGGCGTTCCGTCCGCGTTGATTTTCAATTCATCTCCCAGCATCGAATTGACAATCACCATTGTAGCGATACCGGCAACTGTCATGCTGCCTCTACTCTTCCCACCTCTTGACTGATATCCCCACCCTCCATCTGCACTTTGCTGCGTGCCCCAATACTGCTTAATCAATCGCCACGTACTAAGGCTGACTGGCACACCTGCGTGAACGGCATCTCGTAAAGCGAGTACGGCATACTGACTGTTACTTCTGTCTGCTGTGCCTCCGCCTCCAATCGCCATACCAGGACCATAGCTCCACCCCCCTGCATCTGGACCATTTTTTACCTGGCTCGACTCCAGGCGGCTGACGAGAGACTGAATTAACGTTAAATCCCGTTTACCATCCTTAGCAGCCGCTAAAGCCATAATCATTAAACTGATTTGGTAAGTTCCTTTGGTATTGGGAGGACGAATTGACCTTAAATATTTCAGACCTCGTTGGACCGGTTCATCTTTTGCCGTCATTCCACAATTCACGATGGCCATCAGAGCCAGACAGCTAACTCCTACGCTGTAACTGGAACCTATGGGAGCTGGCCACGAACCACTCTCGTTCTGACTTTTTAACAAAAAATCTCGTCCCCGCTCAATCGAGTCTGCAACCGATTTTGCTGAGAGTTCTTGAGCAGAAGCAGTTAACAGTGGTCGCATACAAAAAACAAAGCAAACTGCAACCGTCAATATCCAGCGCAATGTCAAATGTGGCTCTCGATTATAAGAACGATTCATAGCATCACGCTTTCTATCCGTAAAAAGAAATTAGACAAAAATCAGCGGCTCTCATCATCTAAAGCACATCCAATAAACCATAGCGGCTTCAACACTATTATACTCGATCCAAATGGCTTTGGAGACGCTAAAATAAACCTAGATACAGGCTAGAACTGACATAAGGATCATTATAGTTTAACAATTGTCTATACTTACCTAATTTTTCACTAATTTTTTATGATGTCTTCACTTTTCTCACTGTTTTGAACATTGTATCAGTTTTGTTTCTTCTAGCCAGGAGTCTCGGTTTCTCTGGGCATTTGAGATGATTATAATTGCGGTTCCAGTAAGCGTATTTTCACATAGGTCAGAATACTCTGCTGTACCAATCGGTTTCATGTGAGAGAGTACTGGACTCCATCGAGCAGACTTTATCATTTATGAGAGAATGGAAAAACATTGGCTAACGAAAAACGCGACTTCGACGATTTTCTCGAAAAATTACAACGCCATCATGATGTGATGGTAGACGAACTCCATAAAGTCATCATCGGGCAAGATGACGTCATTGAACAAATTATGGCAGCCATCTTTACAGGTGGACATTGTCTGCTAGTCGGTGTTCCCGGATTAGCAAAGACATTATTGGTGAGTACGATTGCTCAGATACTCGATTGCGAGTTCAAACGCATTCAGTTTACTCCCGACCTGATGCCCTCTGATATCACCGGAACCAATGTGTTGGAAGAAGAGGATTCTGGACGACGTTCATTTCGATTTGTGCAAGGCCCTGTGTTTACGAACATTCTGCTGGCCGATGAAATCAACAGAACCCCCCCTAAAACACAAGCCGCGCTCTTGCAATCGATGCAGGAACAAGAAGTCACCGTCGGTCAGACGACCTATGATTTACCTGACCCCTTCTTTGTGATTGCCACCCAGAACCCAATTGAGCAAGAAGGAACCTATCCGCTACCTGAAGCACAACTGGACCGTTTTATGTTCAACATTAAGGTCGAGTATCCCAACCTGGAAGAAGAAGAAAAAATCCTGGCATCAACCAGCATCAGCGAGAAACCGGAGATTCGAAAAGTTCTGTCTGCCAAGTCGATCACTTATCTACAGCGGCAGATTAATATGATCGAAGTGGGACCAATGACCATCAACTATGTGACCCGGCTGGTACGTGCGACGCGCCCTTCTGATGGCTCAGCGCCTCAATTTATCAAACAGATGGTTGACTGGGGGGCTGGTCCACGAGCAGGACAGTATTTGATTTCCGGTGGTAAAGCGATTGCAGCTATGGCGGGTCGCGCCAGTGTTTCGCTGAATGATATCCGACGTGTCGCGATTCCTGTTCTCAGACATCGCATTTCAACCAACTTCCAGGCACAGGCTGAAGGACTGGTTACTGAAGATATCATTGGACGCCTGCTTGAAGAAATCCCTGAGCCTAATATCCCTAAATATGAGTGAACTAAGCAAACAAACTGAGCTTGTATGACTCATATCTAAAAGGTAAAAAATGGGAGTGAGAACAAACACTCGTTGAGAAAGCCAACTTTTAATATGCCGTTAATTCTGCAGAATCGTTGAGTTGGTGCTGCAAGACTTTTTGAATCTTTGCCCGTAGATTACGGATTTTGATAGGTTGGACCAGAATACGAGAACGATCTGTTTTTTGTAGTTTTTTCTTGGTTTTGGCATTCTTCTCAGCAAGAACGAGAATCGCAGACAAGTCGAGATCCATTTCCAAGGCTTTATGAAATGCTTCTACTGCCCCTGCACCAATGGCGTCTTCCATAAAGACGACACAGTCAGGAGCATTTTCTTTAATACGGTTCAAAGCTCGATCTACATCACTTAAAATCAAAACGCGATAGCCATGCTTAGTAAGGTAATCCCGCAAGACATCTTGATTCTTGGATCGGTTTTCAACGCACAAAATAGTGGGAGGCGCGATCGCAAGTTTCAATGTTTGCTCTGCTGAAACTTTCACTTCTGGAGTCCCTTGAGGATTGCTTTTATTCTCCGGGTCAGCCAGATGAGCACGCACTTCGAGCAATTCCTGAATTGCCTCTGTAGCAGATTGAAAACGTTCTTGCGGCTGATAGGCCATCATTTTTTCTAATACATTCACAACCGAAGTAGGCAAATCTGGATCCAGGGATGTGATAGACGGGACTTGAGAATACCGTGATGGTCTTTTTCGTTCTTCGACATCTTTCGTGCGCGGAAATGGTGGCTTGCCACAAAGAAGTTCGTAAAAAACCGTTCCCACAAAATAAAGATCGCTTCGTGGATCATTTCGAGGGGCACCAGTTGATTTTTCTAATGTACCATATTCAACCGCACGTTGATGTGCTTCATTAGCACCACTGGCGTCCTCTTCCCCTGCTAATCCAAAGTCAATCAGCTTGGCCACTCCCTGGATCGACATTAACACATTTGTGGGCTTCATATCACGATGTGTATAACCCAGCCGATTCGCGTATTCTAAACCTTCACAAATATCGATCGTGTAGTTGATTGCTTCTTGGGGTGACAGTTTCTTGCGGATCGTGATGAAATCGCGAAGATTTCCCCCTTCCACAAATTCCATCGTGAAGTAATGAATATTATCCTGAACTCCAACATTGTATATTGGTACAATATTCTTGTGCTGAAACTGCTTGCAGACTTCCGCTTCCCGATGAAACATCTTGACTGTCTCGGGATCCTGAGCCCAGCGCTGTCTCAGAACTTTGATACCTACCATGCTGCCATCGGTTAGGGAAGCAGCTCGATAAACGCGTGCAAAACTTCCGGAGGCATTCTGATACATTAATTTGTTATCACCGAGTACCAGACCTTCGAATTCATTATTTTTCAAACGACCAGCTTGAAACGAAGTGATGAGATTTTTCCGCTCTAATAATTGGATTAGTTTATCATCATCAGTCGATTTATCCTGGAGTTCCTGAAGACAGGAATCGATATCTTGTTCAGAAACAAGTCTTAGATCGACTAGCTGTGCGCTTAGTTTTTTCTTTGGTGACTTCTTATTAAAAAAAATCATTCGCGGTCCATGATCTGCAGATGCACATCGGGCAATGAAATAAACTCACTGTAAATCTGATTAAAACAGAGTAAAGAATGTTGATCCGTTTTAACTAGCCAGTTTCATGAATAAGAAAAATAATAGACTTGTTTTACAGAAAAATTTAACTGCCTTGTACGATCTCAATAGGTAGTAAAAGCAAAAAAATAAGATAATAACGGATCTGAGATAGATAAATCATTCCACACATAAACCTTTTATGAGGGAAGTAAGAATACCCAATTATAACACCAAATTTGGCAAAATGGAATCAGTGAACACACGAGCATAAAAGAATTTCTGATTTTTTCAGCAAGGCTGTGCGTGTATTCGTTTTAACCGGAACGGTCTCAGGAATTAACTAATAATGTTCCGAATTTAACAACGCCACAAGCCAAAGTGGTCTGAAGATTCATCCGAGAACCGGCACCTTCATAATGAAATAAGATCAGATCGGCTCTCGCTCCGACTTCGAGATTGATTTCTTCGAATCCCAATAATCGCGCGGGATTCGAGCCCGCCATATCCAAGGCTTCCTGCAGACTAATCTCGGCCATATCGATGGCTGTCGTCACACAAGTGTCGGTCTCTACACCTGACCCAGCAAGTAATTGACGCTGACCAGCAATTACAATCGGACCATCTTCGAGTACTTCCATTTTGACCGAGCCCTCATCATAGATACCTGGAGGAGAACCAGCCAAACCAGAAGCATCACAAGTAATGACGGTGTTTTCTACTCCCTTGGTTTTAATAATAGTTCTCACCACACTGGCTGGCAGATGATGTCCATCAGTAATGATACTAGCCATCAACCGAGGTTCTCCCAACTGTTCCCAAATATAGTTGGGATGTCTACGTAGTGTTCCGTGAGCGCCATTGCCTAAATGTGTACTTAAACGCGCACCAGCGTCAACGGCTGCAGTGATCTGTTCTGGCTCAGCAGCCGTATGGCCAATTGAAACCACTACACCAGATGCGACTGCTTTTTTGATAAACGGAATCGCATTCTCCACTTCAGGAGCCAACGTGATCAAACGAATTCGATTTCCCGAGATCTCCTGTAATCTGGAAAATTCATCCCAGTCCGCAGCACGTACCTGATCCAGAGGATGGGCGCCACGAGGCCCTTGAATTGGAGATATATAGGGGCCTTCCAAATGACAGCCGGGAACCATTTGATTAACCCACTCATACTGTTCACAAGCCTCTCGAATCGCTGAAAAACCGCCTACATAGTCTTCATAGGAACTTGTGATCAATGTTGGGCATATTCTGGTAATGCCATACTGGTAATGCTTTTCTAAAACCGAACAAACATCTTCTACAGTGAGACCTTGCTGATTAAACCAAACCCCTCCGTATCCATTGATCTGTAAATCAAACATTGAAGGAGCGATAAAGGGAAGATCTCCCGCTTCTGAATCGGGCAGCAAATCTATTGAAGATATTTTTTCTCCATTGATCTTAATGCTGACAGCTTCATATGTATCGTATCTTCTTCCAACTAACTCCATCAATTGCCTCGAGCTTTTAAACAATTTGAACCAGAATAGTGTCTCTACAGTTTGAGCGGCTTTTCTGCTTTATTTAAACTTAGAAAGTATACTAGATATCAATCAAAGTCAAAAAAAGAAATTTCTGAACAATGCCTTATACCATGAAATTCATGCAATTTACAGTGAGAGCTTAAATGTTTGTGTACTATGGAATTATTCTGAGTATTTTTTAGTAGAAACAGGTGTTTCTAGACTGCCGAATGAGTAGAATTGTCAGGAAGAACAATTTTTTGTTCACTATCTTAGCTTCTCATACAGAATTGAGCTCCTCTATGTATTTCAAAATGGCCAAACGTGTCTTGATGGAAACAGACAAAAGGCTCGTCTGGAAATTGGCTTATAATTTTGGATTCAAAGGTGCACTCTCGGTGCACAAGCACAAAAAACGATTAAAACGAGGAGAGTTTTTCCCCCCATTTCTCTACATCTCTGTGATCAACAGTTGTAATCTTCGCTGCCAGGGATGTTGGGTAGACGTCGCGGCCAAACAGGAAAAAATCGATGTAGAAGCGATGTCGCGATTGATTAAGGAAGCAAAGGAAATGGGGAATTCCTTTTTCGGGATACTGGGGGGAGAGCCGTTTATGCACCCGCAGTTACTGGAAATACTGGAACGCCATCCTGACTGCTACTTTCAGATTTTTACGAACGGTCAATTCATCACCGATGAAATCGCTAAAAAGCTCCGTAAGCTCGGAAATGCCACTCCACTGATTAGTGTGGAAGGGAATGAAATCATCAGCAACCTCCGCAGAGGACGCAATGATGTGTATGAAAAGACAATGCAGGGGATCCAAAATTGTCTAAATAATAAATTACTTACAGGGGTATGTACTAGCCTTTGCAAATCTAACATCGATGATTTGCTCACTGAAGAATGGGTTGATAAGTTGATTGAAATGGGTGTGATGTATTGCTGGTATCACATCTATCGTGTCGCAGGTCCGGAGCCCAACCCCGAATTGGCACTATCGCCAGAAGAACAACTACGCGCCCGAAAGTTCGTTGTAGAGATGCGCTCTCGAAAACCGATCGGTGTTATCGACGCTTATTTCGACCACGATGGTACTGCACTCTGCCCGGCTGCTACAGGGCTCAGCCATCATATCAACCCCTGGGGAGATATCGAACCATGTCCTGTAATCCAGTTTGCCACTGATTCCATTCACGATGAATCGAAAACTCTGAAAGAAAAGTTCGTACAATCAGAGTTCCTGAAAGACTTCAGACAGGTCGTACAGCAAAACACACGCGGCTGCATCATTCTGGAACGACCTGATTTACTGGAAGACCTCGTCAAAAAACATGGTGCCAAAGATTCCACTGCTCGGAAACAGGCGATGCTGGAACTGCAAAATTTGGAAACACGCACTTCACAATATTCTCCAGGTAACGAAGTACCTGAAAAGAGCTTTGTTTATCGTATTGCTAAGAAATTTTTCTTCAATGACTTCGGTGTTTACGAAGGAACCGATCATAGCCAAACGGCCGCTCCAGGAATTCTGGCGAACCGTGCTCCTGCCACATCTGGTTCAAAGACCGATCCCCCCAATTTTGTTCCTCTGGAAGCGATCAAAAGTGACATTCACTAAGAGTCGATAGAACCCTTATTCTTCTTTCGACAGATTGACTATGAAAGTGGCATCCGCTGCCGAATTCGATTGGGGTTTGATTTCAGGCGAAGATTGAATCAACGTAGTACCATTTTCCATTTGATGTTTCCACCAGTTATCAGCATCCAAAATGGTCCACTTATCGTCCATACGACAGGCTGAAAGCTCCTGAACAACTTCAGCCGCAGTCTGCGGTCGTTTTGTGGGATCTTTCTCCAAACATCTCATGATGATTTGCTCCAGATCCTCAGACACTGGCTTGCCTAATCGTTTTGAAGGGGGTTCAGGCTCTTGCTGTGTGTGTTTCATGCAAATTTCGATAATAGACTCACCATCAAAGACGGTACTTCCTGTCAACAGATAATAAGCGACAGCCCCGAGTGCATAGAGGTCACTTCGGGCATCGACTTGGTCAGGACTCTTAATCCCTTCGGGTGAAAGATACATGGGAGTTCCTGCCATGGAATTAGCGGAAGTCAACGAAGCTTGTTCCCTCCCATCAATGGCTTTCACCAAACCAAAATCGAGCAGCTTGATGAAATCATAAACGCCCCCTCTATGCGTCAAAAAGATATTGGCCGGTTTCACATCGCGATGAACGACTCCTATACCATGTGCTTCGGACAACGAACCGGCAATCTGTTTCAGCAGATAAATCACCCGATTTTCTGGCAAGGCACCATACTGTTTCACCAAGTCATCCAAATTGATACCTTCCAACAATTCCATCGCATAATAAAACACTCCTTCCGGAGTGCGACCATAATCATAGATGGCAATGGTATTTGGGTGGTTCAATTGACTGGTTAGCTGTACTTCTCGTTCAAATCGGGCGACGGCTTCATCAGTGGTTTTCTCAATATCCAAAAGCTTGATTGCCGTTGGTCGCCTGAGCATGGCATGATGCCCGCGATAGACAACTCCCATCCCTCCCTCGCCCAGTTTTTCATCGAGGGCGTATTGTCCTAGTTGTTTAGCCTTGATCACTGCACGTCGAGTTTCTTGATCCTTCTTCGCAACAATCACTGTAAAAATAAAGATCGCTACAGAGCCAACGACCAATAAACAAAACAAGCCCCAGAAACTGTATCGCAACAAATTAAGAGGGCGATAGGCCTCAGCAGCATCCATCTCGGTAGCCACACCCATTCCGTATTCTGGTAACCACGTCCACGCCCCCACGACAGGAACGCCCCGGTAGTCGCGGTAACCATTGACATCGACCCCATTCTGATTTTGTACGGCTGTTGCTGCCATCTGAGTTAAAGGTCGCTCAGCAAGTCTTAATGTAGGACGATTACCATCGACCATATTCACTTGGGGATCACGTATTTGAATATTCAGAATCGAGCGTGCATCCTCTCGGTCCGGAATGAGACCGATCATTTTCAACTCATCATCAAATCGACTTTGAGATAAAAGCAGCCCGTCTTTATCAAATGCATATGTTTCCCCAGACTTGCCTGCGCGCGCAATGGAAAGAATTCGAGTGAAATCAATATCCGGTCGAATCATGAGTACTAATACTGCAAGTACCGTCCCCAATTCATCCCTCACAGGAGCCATCGCGAGCATTGTTGGCAGCCCCGCTTTTAACTCCCCTGAATCTGCCTTGCGAGCAAACAGACTCTCAAAAGGTCGTGTTACTGTAGCCGTACCTTGCTGAACCTTTTCCAGAGATGATTTCTGGATCGGTAGATTAGCTCTTCCCACAGGTTCATCCCGAGTGGACGCTAAAACTCTACCACTAAGGCTGAGTAAACCTACATCCAAATATCCTAGATGTTCCATTTCAGACTTGAATTCATTCCGTAGTGCATCCAGTGACTTTGATTGCAATAGGGCTTCACGATCATCTGGATTCTCTTGATCAACCGTGCTAAGGTCTTTCGTCAATTCTTGAATGCGTGGCTCGTTAGCGAGTACTATTGCTAATGACTCTTCACGCTCCAGCCAGATATTCAGTGCCGCCACATCAGCATTCAGAATGGCCTGCAAATTATCAGCAACCGTTTGCTTACTCGATTGCTCAACCACCGATCGCACAATGAATGCAAGCACTAATAACAACATGGTTCCGGCAATCGGCCAGATCCACATGTTCCCCTTCAAAAACAGTTTCGAACGGGAAAAGGAATTCAGAAATGATTGGGAAAAAGATCTGCCAAGTGAAGACTTTGATGCACTCATGAAAATGATCGATACCGATGAACTTGATGTTTAACTTAAGAACATTGATTGTGTCATTTTCAAACTCAAGGTTCAAGAACCGAATTGATTTTCTTTGAGAAGTACGGAAATCTCAATCGGTGAATCTAATGCAAATCTGTCAACAAGTGAATAAAAAAAGCCGTGCCTCGACGAGGTCACGACTTTCATAGTATTAACTGTCATTACGTTGCGACGGTGGGGTCGCTGCAAGAAGGACGGTGAATCGGGTAGTGCTTGGCACTCACCACTATTGATTCCGGTCCATGCTAAGGTTTAGGATCCTCCGACGGAATTTGAAATGACAGAATACTGATTCCATTGTATGCATTGTAAATACCATCGTCGACGGGTGATTCAAATCAAAATCGAAAAATTCACCACAACTCAGATATTTTAAATAAAATTAATCTCTGACTCCCGAAGGTTTAGAATTCATCGGCATTCAGTAGTCTGACTGATTGCATTGTTTTTCAAAAAAAACAAAAAATAGAGCGTTCTATTTGAAGCTTCTAAATAAATTGTCCTTGGGAAGGGAGGGAATCTTAGTCATTTTCCGAAAGCAAGCAAGAGGAATCTAGGGAGAGGAATAAGAGGGTATTTCGAGCATGAACACGGACTACTCAGCAGTGCATGCTTCACAAAGCTGATTTGATGATTTGATCAGGTTTTGCGGGCGCCATTTCGCATCAGCAACCAGCCAACTAAAGCGATCACAATCAAAACGGTACCATATTCCATCGGTGAAATATTATCCCATCTTTTATTCAAGTAATTGATATAAAAGTTGGAATACTCTCGGCACGTATCCAGAATTGTTTCAATCATCACTCACCCTCAAATATGTGATGCTAACAGGCGATCCGAAGACGAAAGTATTGGATTCACCCTTTTATGCCGAATCAGAACAAACATGATAAACGGCAATATCGATACAATCACGTAGGCTCAAAAGCATGTGTTTGAGTCCTGACTAAAGCATACTGTCTGAAATTGAGGTAAGCGTCGAAAAATCTATATTCGTTCTCATGAATAGAAAACAACCCTCTGCATTGATGATAGATAGAGGGTTGAATTCAAATTTTAAGTTCTACTAAAAGCTTCTATTAAAGGTAGTCATTGATTACGTTTTCGATCCATTCCTGACGACCACTTGAATTAGGAGCAGAATCTCCCTTCTCCAGCATATAGGCTTCCAGATCAGCAAAAGAGAGACTGCCCGCTTCAATTTGTTTACCGATACCTTCATCGTAGCTTGTATAACGTTTGGCTACAAAATCGGAAAGGACACCATCTTTTCGAATCTGTGCCGCAATTTTCGCACCACGGGCAAAAGCATCCATACCACCGATGTGAGCATAAAATAAATCGATCGGCTCGAAACTTTCTCGTCTTACTTTCGCATCAAAATTGACACCACCGGGAGCCAGTCCACCCTGATCGAGAATGGCGAGCATACACTGCGTTGCCAGATAAATGTCGGTTGGAAATTGATCAGTGTCCCAACCAAGTAACAAGTCACCCGTATTGGCATCAATACTTCCGAGCGCCCCCTGAATCGAAGAGTAAACCAGTTCATGCATCATCGTGTGGCCTGCCAGTGTTGCATGGTTCGTTTCGATATTCAGTTTCACATGATCTAACAGATCATTGGCTCGCAAGAAATTCAAACAGGCGGCAGCATCGAAATCATATTGATGCTTAGTAGGTTCTTTTGGCTTGGGTTCAAACAGGAACTGTCCCTTGAAACCAATCTTTTGTGCGTGCTCTACTGCCAAATGCATGAACTGTGCCAGATGATCCAATTCACGTTTCATATCGGTATTGAACAGATTCATATAGCCTTCACGGCCACCCCAAAACACATAGTTTTCGCCCCCCAGACGATGAGTGACCTCCATTGCTTTTTTCACCTGTGCGGCTGCATAAGCAAAGACGTCTGCATTCGGGCTGGTAGCGGCACCATGCATAAAACGGGGATGCGAGAACATATTTGCGGTTCCCCATAACAGCTTGATGCCAGTACGTTCCTGGGCTTCCTGTAGCTTATCTGCTATCCGATCAAAGTTATCGTTCGCCTCTTTTAAGGTATCACCATCAGGAGAGACGTCTTTATCATGAAAACAGTAATAAGGGGCTTGCAGCTTTTCAAAGAATTCGAATGCGACATCTACACGCTTGAGCGCGTTTTCAACAGAATTCGAACCATCATCCCAGGGACGCTGCAGCGTTGCCCCTCCAAACGGGTCACTTCCGGTACCACGAAATGTATGCCAATAACAGATGCTGAACCGAAAAAGATCTCGCATCGATTGGCCTTCGAGTATCTCTTCGGGGTTGTAGTGCTTGAATGCAAGTGAATTTTTGCTCTGTGGGCCTTCATACTCAATTTGGGGGATATCTGCAAAGTATTCCATGATGCTTACCTGAAAAGTGGTTAAAACGTTTTACGACAGTCACTTCAAACAATAT
>JAJDEK010000119.1 GCA_029259875.1 Planctomycetaceae bacterium | reverse complement strand
TGAAAGATATTGTTGCCAGGATAGCTTTCCACTACTCCAGGTGCCGAACAGCACCAAGCCAAATAATGTGATCCTTAACATGTTCAGAGCCTCATGCGCAATTTGACTTGGGTATATTTACTTATCTGATGGATCTTTCGCCGGAGCTGGCGCGGAGATGACGACGGTACTTCCTGCTTCTCCCACATCTCCCTTGACTGTTTCACCAGTCAGAAATTTCACTTCGACATCAGTGACATCGGCGCCATCAGTACCAATGGTGATGATCGGAGTGGAGTCTGCGCAGAGACCTTCTCCTTTTACAAAGGGACGATGTATTGTGCGACCATCTGATAAAGTGGCTTTCACCATCGCACCCACAGATCGCACATTGTTGGGAAGTTGGACTTTGATGAAGTTTTTCGAGTCGCTATTACTGATGAATGCTTTTGATTTTCCTGCCAAATTGATATGTACCAAATCAGGAGTACCATCCAGATTAAAATCGGCCGTGACCGGAGAGATACTGTATCGCTTATTCACCACACCCGCTTCCTTACCGACCGCCGCAAACTCATCCTTAGTATTTTGCAGCATGAAACGTCCCGGAAGTCGTAGGAATGGAACTTTATGCGGTGGCAAGTCGACGTAGTTTTCAGAAACAACCAAGTCTGGTCGACCATCCAGATTAAAGTCCTCAAAGACAGCACCCCATGAAAATTCATAGTCCGCGAGTTTTACCTTTTCGGCAGTATCAGTGAATTTGAAGTCACCTTCATTATGAAACATAATCCAATCTGGATAGTAAGTCTGATCCGCACGCAGGTCACCACTGGCCAGAAATGCGGGTGCAGTCGTCCCGGTATTCGAGAAAAAGAAGTCGACTAGGCCATCGTTATCGTAGTCACTCACTGCGATTCCCATGGGATAACTATAGACTTCGGAATTGGGGTTTTTAACATTCTCAAACTTCATGTTCCCCAGATTCTTCCAGGTGCGAACCTGACCAGTGTCATGGGCAACAATCAAGTCTTCGAGTCCGTCCTGATCAACATCAATGAAGACTCCCTGGAATGTATTGTGTTTGTAATACAGTCCGGATTCTTTGGTTTTGTCAGTGAATGTATCATCGCCGTTATTAATGAACAAAGCACTGGTTCCGCCGTAGCCTTCCTGATTGAAGATGTTCAAGCCTTCAATCAATTCCTTGCGAATATAACCTGAGACGTACATGTCAAAATGGCCATCACGATTGATGTCTGCCACTGCAACAGAAAAAGGCGTCGTGTCTTTCGCCATTTTCGCATCGAGCTTTTGACGCGTGAACTTGCCGCCTTCATTTTTATAGAGATAGATGTCACTTGATGTGGTTACGATTAAGTCATCAAAGCCGTTCTCGTCGACGTCGAGCGAGATCGCACTCATGGTCGCTTCTTTGCTCTCTTTTTCATAGCCTGTTTCTGCTGTGATGTCTTTGAACGAACCATCAACAAATCGAAAGATGATATCTGACTGGCCTTCCCCACCACCAAGGAACAACTCTTCTGCCCCCTGATTGTCAACATTGATGACTGCTCCCCCAGTAGATTGAATCGCGGTGTCTTTTTTATACACATGCGTGAAATCGATATCTGATTCGGTAAACTTGGGAATCGTGATGCCTTCAGTGGAAACGTCATAGGGAATATTCGCATCCAGCTTGAACCGGACTACGATCAATAAAACAACAGCTACGGGAATGAGCAAAATCAAAATCAGATATTTTTTACGAGACTTCTTAGGTGTCGCTTCGGCTTGAGGCGTCTCTTCCTTTACGGGGTCGTTCATTTTGTGAGCTCCAATTTGTCGTGTGGCTTCTAAAAATGCATTTGATTGAAGTTAGGTTTGTGATTCGTGTGTTTCTAATTGACGTGTATCACCAAACAGCAGCGAGCATGTGAAGAAGATCGCAAATGCAACATTTAACGCAATTGGCATGACGTATATGCCAATGTCCTTGTTGATTGCAAAGATCAGAAAACTCAAAAGAATCAGGACGATCGGGTTCACAGCAGCCATCTATTTGGGATACCGCGTCTTCCCGGTCAACACGAGATAGACGTAGATTCCAGACAAGATCAAAGTCGTAATTCGAATGACTTGCAGCAGTGTTTCATATCGGAGTTGATACAACTCGACCAGCTTTGTGCCTTCAATTAATTCCGTGTGGTGAACCAGCGATCCAATACTGGCGCGCGAGCCCATCCAGACGGCCCCGAATATGAAACCATAGGCGGCAATCAGGAACGCTGCAAAGGCGAGTTTGTTATTAGCCGGGCGAAGCATCTGATAGATGTGCCACGAGCCGATGAAATAAAATGGAATTCCGATCATTGCGAAGAAGTGTCCCGCTGTCAGTCGCGTTTCAGAGGTATCCAACATGAAGTCATAGTTGGTTTCGCTGAATCGCGCCAGAGGGTCAAAGTGAATCAGGAACTCGCCCGTTCCTACCAGGAGGGCAGCTAGTAATCCACATGCGGCTGTTAGTTTCAGGTTTAATTGCATGGTACTATGCTTGATACTCTTTCACTCAAAGGATTCATTCGTCTAGTTGTTAGTTATCGTGTCCAGGTGAGCCATTTCTTAAACAGTGATTTGATAAAAGGGGTTAGTCGGGTTCGGCTATATTGATCGCCTAGCTTGCGAATTGCTTCGGCCTGTGTGGGATAGGGGTGAATCGTGCCGCCTATCTTGGACAGACCGAGGCCATTCGTCATCGCAACCGTGATCTCTGAGATCATATCACCTGCATTTTCGGCAACGATGGTTGCTCCCACGATTTGACCCGTGCCTTTTTTAGTGTGGACTTTCACAAAGCCTTCTTCCTGACCTTCAAGGATTGCACGGTCGACGTCGCTGAAGTCTTGAAGATAGGTGTCGATTTCAACGCCTGCTTCTTTCGCATCGTGTTCGTACATTCCGACGTGTGCGATCTCGGGTGAGGTGTAAGTGGCCCAGGGGATGATTAAATCGCTGGCTTTCTTTTTACCAAACGGACCGACAGCGAATAGTGCATTCTGGATTACGATGCGTGCTTGAAAATCTGCGGCGTGCGTGAATTTATACTTCGAACAGACATCGCCCGCGGCGAAGATACGTGGATTCGTGGTCTGTAAATTGTCATTGACCTCAACACCTGTATGATTGGATTTGACATTAACGGCTTCCAGATTTAATCCATCGATATTTGGTGCACGCCCGACTGCGACAAGCAATTGATCTACAATTGTGTCGCTCTTCTCGCCGTTTTGAGTGACCGTGACACAAATTTTGCCGTCTTGAGTTCGGCTGATTTGCATATCTTTGCTATTGAACATCAGGTTGATGCCGTCATGTTCGAATTGCTTCTGGACCACAGCCGCCGCGTCAGAATCTTCACGAGGCAGGAGGTGCTCGGAACGTTCGAAGAGAAAGACTTCGCTTCCAAAGCGAGCGAATGACTGTGCCATTTCACTGCCGATCGGGCCGCTACCGATAATACCGAAACGTTTTGGAAGCTCTGTCAGTGAGAAGAGATTCTCGTTGGTTAAATAGTCAACTGTGTCGAGACCTGGAATCGGAGGTGCCGAAGCGCGTGCTCCGGCGGCAATCACTGCTTTCTTAAATTGCAGTTGCGTTTTAGAACCATCCGCGCGTGTAACAGTGATTGTATTGTCATCAACGAAAGCCCCTTGTCCAAAGAAGACATCGATGCCCAACTCTTTGAATCGATCTGCAGAATCATTAGGACTTATTTTTGCGCGAAGACGACGCATGCGTTCCATTGCTTTACCAAAGTCGACGGCTGAACCTTCAGGAACATTAACGCCGAAGGGTTCTGCGTCGCGCACTGCTGCTGCTACACGAGCAGCACGAATCACGCCTTTAGAGGGAACACAACCAACATTCAGACAATCACCGCCCATTAACTCACGTTCGATTAAAGCCACACGTGCACCCAAACCAGCAGCACCCGCGGCAGAGACCAACCCGGCTGTTCCGGCTCCGATGACCACGAGGTTGTATCTACCTGTTGGAGTGGGATTGGCCCAGCTTGGAGGATGGACGTTGGCTTCGAGTTGTTGATTATGTTCATCTTTAGGTAAAAGCTGGACTAATTCGTGTTCGGTCATCATGTTCCTCTTTTGAGAAGTTGTGGCGATCATATCGAAATAATTTTCACAGGAATGAAGGTGGCAAAATTACGTCACGGTACCGTTGTCTGTTTCAGGCTGCGCCTTTGATCGATTAATCAATTTCATGGTGAATCTGACTATGAGAGGGAAAATGCCGAGTAGTATGAATGCAACAATGATTTGTGTGAGCTGGCTGGGAGTAAAGACGGCGTTGATTCCCTTGTCGGCAAGTGTTTGTAAATTGGGAACGCTGGAGCCGGCATACACATACACGAAGGTTCCCGCTAACATGCCCAGTTGACTCACCCACCAGAATGTCACAGTGCGTATGGGGGTTAATCCCATGACTGCGTTGATCACAAAAAAGGGAACGGCTGGTATTAGTCGTAATGTGAAGAGAAAAAAAGGTCCTTCTTTTTCCAAGGCTTGGTTGAAACTGGCTAACCGCTCACCAAATCGGTTCTGAATAGTACTACGAAACAAGAACCGACTTAATAAGAAGGCCAGTGTAGCCCCCGCCGTCGATGCGAAACTGACGAGTACAAACCCTCGTAAAAGTCCAAAATACCAACCATACACGAGTGTCAGCACAGCGGCACCTGGTAACGAAAGTCCCGTCACAACGACATAGATCAAGAAGGCGACGCCGTAGACCAGCACGGGATTTTCTTTTTGGAAACTGAGGAGTTGAGATTCCTGCTGCGCTAAACTTTCGAGAGTCAGCGCACTACCAAATTGTGTGTAGGCAATAAAAATAGCACCCGCGACGAGCAGTAATACAACTAATTTCTTTGCGATACCCGATTGGGGCTGTTTCTCAGGTTCCTGTGTCATAGGTCTTGTTCCTTGCTGCTGAGGTGAGCCTTCTTGGCTCTCAGTAATGTTCGCTTTTAGTGAACTCTATGAATATGTCGGGATGATATCGAATTCCTTACAAAATCAGGTAAGTTTTTTTTCAACTGCTTTATACTGTGTCCCAATTTATCGGAAATGACGTTTTTTAGCGGTATCTGTGTAATAGCATGCTTTGAAAATTGAGTTTGGTAACAAAGAATATGGCACAGATTCCTTTAGAGCATTGAAATTAGCCATTTAATTGGGAGAGAGGCGGCAATTTTTGAGACAACTCTAGTTAAAAAAGCCGATCAACTCAAACTCAAAATAACATTTCTATGTGTTGGGATTGCTGTTTCCTTTACGATATTAGCTATTGCTGCTAGTCTGACTTTTATGTGCTATGGCTCTAAGAGATCAGCGCGGTACGCAAATATCATCAACCATGACCTATCACGAAACGATGGATAATCAAATTAAAGCGGACGAGAACATCCTGAATCCAGCGGCGTGGGTCGATGAGTACGGCGATTATCTTTATCGCTATGCGATTTCACGCTTACGTAATAGTGAAGCTTCGGAGGAAGTTGTTCAAGAAACGTTTCTTGCAGCTTTAAAGCATGTGCAACAATATCAGGCAAAAGGGACTGAGCGCGCTTGGTTATTAGGGATACTTAAACGCAAAATCATCGATTTCATCCGAGATCGCTCTCGGACGAAATCATTAAGTGAAGAAGATTTAAAAGACCTGCCCGATACTTTTTTCGATCAGAAGGGAAATTGGCAAAAGGAAGCACGATCGACAAGCTTCGCCCCACTCTGCTCGCTGGAACGCAAAGACTTTTGGCGTATTTTGCAAGGATGTTTGGACAAACTTCCAACACGACAGGCGGATGTATTTGTGCTTCGCGAGATGGATGACCAAAGTACTGAAGTCATTTGTGATGAGTTAGAAATTTCCGCATCGAATCTTTGGGTCTTGCTTCATCGAGCCCGATTACAATTAGCTCAATGTATGAAGAACTGCTGGCAACAAAACTAATTACCATCGGATTGTGTGAACTATGCGTACTTGTAAAGAAGTCTCGAAGCTCGTATCTGAATCGCTCGACCATGAATTGTCGCTGTGGCAGCGCCTCGGTCTATGGATACATCTTAGCATGTGCAAGTTCTGTCGACGCTACCGCAAAGATCTCTTGCATATTCATCACGAAATTCAACAACGGGCACTTGCGATTGAAGAGGACATAATTAATTCGGAAGAGAAATTGTCTGACAATTCCCGTGAGCGCATCAAAAGTCTATTAGAGTCTCAACAGTAAGTTAATAACACATCTTTGCTCTTCCCGGTTCAAAGATTTTGCTCAAGCATTCTGCAGTGAATCCCTCAAAATTATTGATTGTTAGCTAGTTTGTTTCGTTCTTGAAAGGATTCCTGCATTGGCTCCTTGTTTGGACACGTTACGAATGTTCTACAGTTTGTTTCGTTGATCGCATGATTAAAGTGATCTGAGTTCCGAACTAATGATTATGAGATACTCTGAAGAGAATGGATTCTGGTCATTTGAAAAACCTATTTTGATTTTTTGTAAGGTGTGCTACTCTTAGCCGTCCCAGCTCTCGGAATCATATAGTGAATTGAATTCCGCATGAAATACTCTAAAGGATTAGGAAAAAATGGAATTTCAAAACTGCCAAAATGTCGACGACTTCATGTCGGGGTTAATCAAGCGGAATCCGGGCGAGCCGGAATTTCATCAGGCGGTTCGTGAATTTGCTGAAAGTGTGATACCCTTCGTGCTGCAGCATCCCAAATACCAAGAGGCTCAAATTCTAGAGCGAATGACGGAACCAGATCGCATTGTCATTTTTCGAGTCACTTGGGAAGATGATCAAAATCGAATTCGGGCCAACCGTGCGTGGCGCGTGCAATTCAACAATTCAATCGGCCCCTATAAAGGTGGGATGCGATTTCATACCAATGTTACTCAAAGTGTACTTAAGTTTCTGGGATTTGAACAGACCTTTAAGAATAGCTTGACGGGGCTGCCGATGGGCGGTGCTAAAGGTGGATCGAATTTCAATCCTAAAGGCAAGAGTAACAACGAAGTGATGCGGTTCTGCCAATCCCTCATGACTGAACTGCATCGACACATTGGTGAAGATACCGATGTCCCTGCAGGTGATATCGGAGTTGGCGCGCGTGAAATTAGTTATTTGTTCGGTCAGTACAAGCGGCTGGAAAACCGATTTGTGGGAACACTTACTGGTAAAGGCTTATCGTTTGGAGGCAGTCTGATTCGGACAGAAGCCACTGGTTATGGTTGCGTCTATTTCTGCGAGGACATGTTTAAGCATGTTGGCGAGAGTATTCGAGGCAAAACTGTGGGGATTTCAGGTTCGGGCAACGTGGCGATTTACGCAGCAGAGAAGGCAGTAGAGCTGGGGGCGAAAGTTCTTACACTTTCGGACTCTGCAGGATTTATCCATGACCCCGATGGGATTGACGCAGAAAAGCTCGCCTTTGTGAAAGACCTCAAGGAAGTCCGGCGAGGCCGAATTAGTGAGTACACCGGGAAATTCACTTCAGCAAGTTTTCATGCAGGCAAACGTCCCTGGAGTGTACCCGTCGATGTTGCAATGCCTTGCGCCACACAGAATGAAGTCAGTGGTGACGAAGCACGAATGCTTCTGGCTAATGGTGTTAAGGCTGTTTCTGAAGGTGCCAATATGCCAACCGAGTTAGAGGGAGTTCACGCATTTCTGAAGGCTGGGATTCTTTATGCTCCCTCTAAGGCTGCGAATGCTGGTGGTGTTGCTGTCTCGGGTCTGGAACAGAGCCAGAATGCATTGAGGCTGTCGTGGAGTCGAGAGGAAGTTGATGAACGTCTCAAAACAATTATGTGTGAGATTCACGCACAGTGCGTAACTTACGGCAGCAAACCGAACACAAAGATTGTCAACTATGTAGATGGTGCTAACATTGCCGGATTTGTCAAAGTGGCGGAAGCCATGCTCGCATACGGTGCCGTATAGACTGAAGGAACCCTCGAAGTTATGACGGATTTTTTTGAGCGAAGTCTCATTGTTCATGAGCAACTACGTGGAAAGATTGGTGTCATGGGAAAGATGCCGATTAGCAACCGCGATGATTTATCTTTGGCTTATACACCAGGCGTAGCAAGACCATGTGAAGTGATTGCAAAAGATCAAAGCAAGGCGCGCGAGTTAACGATTAAGCATAATAGTGTCGCGGTAGTCAGCGATGGCTCTGCAGTTCTTGGACTGGGAAATATTGGTCCGCACGCTGCGATTCCCGTCATGGAAGGCAAGGCGCTGTTGTTCAAAGAGTTCGCCAATATTGATGCCTGGCCGATTTGTTTAGATACACAGCACGTTGATGAAATCGTGACGACAGTGAGGCAAATTGCCCCGGTATTCGGTGGTATTAATTTGGAAGATATCTCTGCTCCGCGGTGTTTTGCTGTCGAGCGACAGTTACAGGATATTGGCATTCCTGTCTTTCATGATGACCAGCATGGCACAGCGATTGTACTTCTTGCAGCGCTCATCAACGCTGCAAAGGTTTTAGATCGTGACATTACCAAATTAAAAGTCGTGATTAACGGAGCCGGTGCTGCGGGAACTGCCATCGCGCGTCTCTTGCGGTGTGTCGGCCATAGTACGGAAGTCTGTGTGTCAGTCAATGATGTTGTGGTGTGTGATTCGAAGGGAGCGATTCATAAAAGCCGCCCTAACCTCGCAGAATATAAACGCGAATTATTGCGGTATACGAATCATAAGAACCACACGGGAACATTGCAGGAGATGCTTGTCGACGCAGATGTTTTCATCGGCGTAAGCAAAGGGAATTTACTTTCTGTCGATGACATTTCGAAAATGGCAAACGATTCGATTGTATTGGCTATGGCCAACCCGATACCAGAGATCATGCCGGAAGACGCAAAACGTGGTGGTGCTGCTGTAGTTGGTACAGGACGCAGTGATTTCCCGAACCAAATCAATAATGTATTGGCATTTCCTGGTATCTTTCGTGGAGCTTTGGATGCCTGTGCACCTGCGATCACGGAAGAAATGAAAATCACTGCTGCACATGCCTTGGCTGATGCCACTACGGATCCCTCACCGGAACGAGTATTACCCGATCCACTAGATCGTAGCATTTCACCTCAAGTAGCCGATGCCGTTGCCAAGGTCGCCAGACAGGAATGATATAGAGAGCCCATCGTATTCGCGGAAAGCCATAATAAAGGAATGATCATGAAAGCATCCGATCTCTTCATCAAGGCATTGGAGAACGAAGGAGTTGAATATGTCTTTGGAATTCCAGGCGAGGAGAATCTCGATTTTCTTGATTCCTTGTCGCGGTCGAACATTCGGCTGATTCTTACAAGACATGAACAAGCTGCCGGATTTATGGCGGCTACATATGGACGGCTAACTGGTAAAGCAGGAGTTTGTCTTTCCACGCTTGGACCGGGAGCGACTAATCTCGTCACTTCTGCTGCGTACGCGCAACTAGGCGGGATGCCAATGTTTATGATTACCGGTCAAAAGCCAGTAAAGACGAGTAAACAAGGCCAATTTCAGATTATTGATGTTGTCAACATGATGCGTCCGCTGACGAAATATACGAAGCAACTTGTAAGCGCGGCTAGTATTCCCTCGCAAGTCCGCGAAGCAGTTCGTTTGGCTCAAGAAGAAAAACCGGGAGCGGTACATCTTGAGTTGCCAGAAGATATCGCGGCTGAGGAAGTCACCGAGCTACCGATTCCTATCAGCCTCATACGACGTCCGACTGCCGAATATAAATCAGTGAGTGCAGCAGTCGAATTAATTCGCGATGCGAAGTCACCTTTGTTGTTAGTCGGCGCTGGTGCAAACCGTAAAATGACATGCAATATGCTACGGAAGTTTGTGGCTAAGTTTGGCATCCCATTTGTGACGACACAGATGGGCAAAGGCGTGGTTGATGAGCAGGATCCCCTATTTCTAGGAAACACAGCACTTTCTGCGAATGACTTCGTTCACCGCGCGGTTGAGGCGGCGGATCTCATTATTAATGTTGGTCATGACGTTGTAGAAAAACCTCCTTTCTTCATGCACCCTGATGGCGTTAAAGTTATACATATCAACTTCTCATCAGCGGCCGTTGATCCGGTTTATTTTCCTCAGGTTGAGGTTATAGGGGACATTGCAAATAGTATCTGGCGCTTGGTAGAGGAATTGACACCACAAGCTCACTGGGACTTCACTCGATTTATGACTGTTCGTGAGGCGGCAGAAGCGAGTGTGGCTGAAGGTGCTGACGATGATCGATTCCCAATCTATCCACAACGGCTGGTAGCCGATGTCAGGCAAGCAATCCAAAAACGCGGAATCATTGCACTTGATAATGGTGTTTATAAGATTTGGTTTGCACGAAACTATAAGGCGACCGCCC
>JAJDEK010000118.1 GCA_029259875.1 Planctomycetaceae bacterium | reverse complement strand
CCAGCCGCGGGGCCAAACCAATTTCGTGCTACCCACCAGATCAAAGGGACAGTCAGAATCCCGAATAATAGTGAAGGCAGAAAGGTGCCCCAGGAGCCACTACCGAGGAGAACCATCGACCACTCAATCAGAAAGGGTAAGAACGGAGGTGCATAAAAATACCTTCCCGGATACTCCGCGCCCTGCGCTGGACTGAACCACAAATTGGAGGCATAGACTCCTTCGTCAAAATGTTCGATCGCATTCTCGGAGAGAAATAGGCAGCGGAAGAAGCACCCCAACAAAAAGACAACCACAACAGCGATTATCTCTAAACGGGTAAACGGAGTGGATTCTTGTTCTATGATTTTGATTTGAGGCACATCCCGCTTTCATCAAAGTAGGCGAACAATAAGAACAATAGAAGTTCATAAATTCTACAGGAACCGAACCTGTATGCCTATGATTTCTCGCAATTCCTCAACTATCATAGATTCACAGGACTGGATCAACATCTGATCAGAGAATAGTAGTTTGCAAATTTGTTCGCTAGACTATAATCATGTTAGTGACGTTACTGAATCCCTGTTACGATGACAGTACCAATCAAATCAAAGCCTCAAAGTTTAACCATACATTTTAGAGAGACAATGGGATGAGCACGCCAGCAAACCTATACGATGAAGCAGTCAAAATCTATGAAAGTGGAGAGATCGAAAAAGCCGTTGAGAAGCTAAATGAAGTCTTAGCACTTGACGAAAACTATGTTCTGGCACTTTCTGCATTGGCTGTTTATAACCAGAAACTGGGCAATTTTGATGAAGCAATTGCTCATGCCACAAAGGTCACTGAGCTGGAACCAGATGATAATTTCTCATTCATTCAGCTCTCTGTTATCTGTCAACGCTGTGGACGCATTCCCGAAGCAGAAGATGCGATGGCCAAAGCTCACACTGTTGGACAGAAAAAATAGAGTACCAACTTCGAAATAAAAGTTCGTTGATTCAACGAAAAGCTCTCCTATGATTTTCATAGCGAGAGTTTTTTTGATTGAGGGTTACCCTACTTCAAGCCACTATTCTGTGATAACTCGGAATGGTGTATCTGCCTCAGGTTCACTCTCAACCTGAGCTTCTGCAGGATTTTTGAAAGGATTGTCGGTCGCTTCTGAAATCGTTCCGGGTTGCTCCTCAAATGAAATCCGCGCGGGCTCAACAGGTGCGAGCCGCTCTCTGGATACTGCCTGGATCATGGAAGGTTTAGCGGACGGACTGATTTTCAATGGAGCCGTAGCGTTAAAGGTCCGCCCATCCTGTGACTTCATACGGACTACAAGCGTTAATTCTTCGTTCGTAGGCTGTTGTTTCCAGGGAAGCTCAAATCGAAACCCGGAGCCAGCAAAACCGGAATACCAGTGTGAGCGAACTTCCTCACTATTGAAGCTCCAAACACCGATTTTACGATTCGCCACTGGCTGGTTCAAATCAACCAGTTCGAGTTCCAGGTTGGCTGGAAGTTTGACGGTTTCCCCATCCGCATCGTGGGGAGTGACTAGTGTCGTCCAAAGCTCATCACCTTCTTGATTATCAATATCCACGCCACCAGTCAGCAGACTATTGACTTTGACGCCCGTGACTTTGTAGAGGGCCTGCGTTTGCTCAGGCAATATTTTTCCATTGGAAGCTTGCGCGAGCTGTTTTTGCATTGCCTCCGACTGATGCCGTGCTGTTGCCAGTGCCTGATGAGAATCTTTCAAATCGCGCTGCAATGCGAAAATATTATCTTCCTGCTGACGAAGTCGGGCTTCCAGTAAATCCGTAGTGCCCCGACCACCACACCCGAAAAGGGTGAGCACCAACAACAACGACGTCCATGTCGAAATATATTGCTTCATCGGAAATCAACTATAGCAGAAGAATCCTCTTCTGCTCTCCTGATAGTCAAAATTAGGTTTTGTCTTTATCTCCAGGTGCTTCGAGGTGCTCCAGAACATTATCAATCAAGCCGTATGATTTTGCTTCCTGGGCATCCATGAAATTATCGCGGTCAGTATCCTGTTCAATTTTCTCCAACGTCTGACCAGTGTGATGCAGCAGAATTTCATTCAGCCGCTTCTTCATTTTCAATACTTCTTTCGCGTGAATTTCTAAATCTGTCGCCGTTCCCTGCATGCCTGCTAAGGGCTGGTGAATCATAATCCGGCTGTTGGGCAAGGCATTCCGTTTTCCTGGCGCACCCGCTGTCAATAACAACGCTCCCATACTGGCTGCTTGGCCGATGCAATAGGTGGCAACATCACAGGAGATATACTGCATCGTATCATAGATGGCCATCCCCGCGGTAACGGAACCCCCTGGCGAGTTGATGTAAAAATGAATGTCCGCTTCTGGATCATCAAACTGCAAAAACAGTAGTTGTGCTACCAGACTTTGTGCCACCTGATCATTCACCTGAGAACCCATCATCACGATGCGATCCTGCAGAAGACGACTGTAAATATCCATGGCACGCTCATCGCGTCCATTTTTTTCGATCACAAAAGGAGTAAGGACCGTCATATAACACTCACTTCAATAGATGCTAAATTAATGGTTGATAATCATTCGACAGTATCAATGCCGACTCAATTTATTACTTTTTACTTGTCTTCTTTTTTGTCTTTATCTGAGTCGCTCTTATCGCGAATCAGGACCTCATCAACTAGTCCATACTCGACTGATTCGGCCGATGTCAGAAAGCGATCGCGTGAGGTATCTTCCGCAATTTTGTCGATAGGTTGCCCGGTATGCTCTGACAAAATTTTGTTCAAAATTTCGCGAGTATCCAGGATATCTTTGGCCTGAATCTCAATATCGGAAACCTGCCCACCGACTTCACCATAAGGTTGGTGAATCATCATTTTAGCGTGAGGTAAAATGTAGCGTTTGCCTTTTTGTCCACCGGCGACCAAAATGGCGCCTCCACTGGCAGACAAGCCGACGCAATAAGTGGCAACATCACATTCGATGAATTGCATGGTATCGTAGATAGCCATTGTGGAGGTCACAGAGCCACCAGGCGAATTAACATACAAATGAATATCCTGATGTCGATTTTCCGACTGTAAGTATAACAGCTTCATCACGATTAAATTCGCACTGGCGTCGTTGATG
>JAJDEK010000117.1 GCA_029259875.1 Planctomycetaceae bacterium | reverse complement strand
TTGTGGTTTCGCAGGATCTGATTGTGCGATCGTCAGTGATGGGATGACGAGATAGATCACGACGAGTATCTGAGCCAACTTCATGAAGGTCTGTCCTTTTGATGTGGAAGTGTTTCTGCACCAGTTATAAAAAATTAGATTGAGTCTGGATCTGTCCCAGACACTTTTGATTCTAACCAGTGTTCACCCCTCACGTCTATTGCGAGCAAGAATACTTATTGCTTTCATCTCCATGAAATTCATGATATAATTATGACAGGAATCCTAACTGATTGATCAAACCGATAGCGGCGAACAATGCGCTACTTAGAGGGTGTCTATGTTGAACATGACAAAGTTGTTATTGATTGCTTTGCCGATAACGTTATTCACATCTGTTGTTGCAGCAGAGGAAAAAATCGAGTTCAATCGTGATGTCTTACCAATTCTCTCCAATCATTGTTATGTTTGTCATGGACCGGACTCGGCGACACGTGAAGCCGGTTTACGGTTGGACCAGCGAGAATCAGCGATAGGAAAAGCGGAGTCTGGCAAACGGGCAGTTACTCCCGGCAATGCACAAGTCAGCGAACTCATTCGGCGCATCACTTCTGAAGATGAAAACGAGCGCATGCCTCCGTCTGACGGTCCAAAGCAGCTCAACGCAAGTCAGATCGCCACTCTAAAAACATGGGTCACACAAGGGGCTGAGTTTCAACCGCATTGGGCGTTCGTAGCACCGAAACAGCCGGCGATCCCCAAGCCTCTAAATACCGTTTGGCCGAAGAACGAAATTGATCGATTTGTATTAGGAAGTTTAGAGCTTGCTGGCCTGAAGCCTGCTCGTAAAGCGAGTCGAGAGACATTGATTCGACGTGTGGCTTTCGATTTGACAGGACTACCTCCCACGCTTAAAGAAATCGATCTCTTTCTTGCAGACAAATCTTCCAAAGCATATGAGCGGATGGTTGATCGTTATCTCAACTCCCCCGCTTATGGCGAACACATGGCGAAGCACTGGCTCGACTTGGCTCGTTATGCAGACAGTAATGGTTATCAATACGATACCGAGCGAGAGCAATGGGTCTGGCGTGACTGGGTCATTAATGCCTATAATAAAAACAAACCATTCAATGAATTCACAATCGAGCAACTTGCCGGTGATTTATTACCAAAAGCGACTGATCAGCAACGGCTGGCAACCGGCTTCAACCGAAATCATGGTATCACTATTGAAGGCGGAATCATTGATGAAGAGTATCGTACTGAGTACGTGATGGACCGACTGGTTACCACAGGCGAGGTCTGGCTGGCACTCACGATTGGTTGTGCTCGCTGTCACGAACATAAATTCGATCCGATCTCGCAAAAGGAATTCTACCAGCTTTATGCTTTCTTCAATCAAGTACCAGAACGAGGTATGCGCGGGTTTGATCCCAAGCAGGGTATTCGCTCGCCACTTGCTACAACATTAGAGCAAGAGCTTGATGCAGAGTTAGCGCGACTGAAGGCTGAATTAAAGAAGCCAATCGAGATCGACCAGCAATTGGCTCTGTGGTCGCGAGGTATCTCCGGACAGTCTACTCGCGGTTGGGCTGTAGTAGAACCGTTGTCGATGAAATCATCCGGTGGAACGACACTCACGAAACTTGTAGATAATTCGATTCTCACTAACGGAGCAAATCCACAAAAAGATGTCTACGAGATGACAGCTGAAACTGATGCAACAGGTATGACTGCTGTCAGGTTGGAAGCGCTTACACATAAGTCGCTTCCAGGTGGTGGGCCTGGGCGGCATAGCAATTCTAATTTCGTACTGAGCGAGTTTGAACTGATAGCAGTTTCACTGGCAGATCCGTCCCAGCGGCAAACGGTGAAGTTCAGCCGCGCTATCGCCGATTATTCACAAGCAAACTATGAAATCGCTAAAGCCATTGATGGTAGTGTGGCTGGCAATAATGGTTGGGCCGTGGATGGCCCTACTCGTAAACTGCCAGCGACTGCCATGTTTATTGCGACTGAGCCCTTTGGCTACGAAGGTGGTACGGAGTTACATTTTCGTCTTCGCCACGAGGCTGGTTTTGCGACACATGGTATAGGACGTCCGAGACTTTCGATTACTGGAGATTCTCCTAAAAACCTCGAGTTATATGGTATTCCAGCTAACATTCGGCAGATTGCAGCTAAAAAACGAAACCAACGCAGTTCCAATGAACAAAAACAAATTCGAGAGTATTTCCTCGCCCATCACAGTCCGAAGCAAGAGCTAGAGCAACGCATCGCTGAGTTAGAAAAACAAAAAGTGGCAGCATTTCCTGAGACAATGATCATGCAGGACCTGGCTCAGCCACGGGCGACCTACCTTCTTGATCGCGGGCAATATAATGAGCCACGGGATCAAGTCGCTCCCAATGTTCCCAGTATTTTCCCGGCTATGCCAAAGACCGCGGCTAAGAATCGATTAGGCTTTGCCGAATGGCTCGTTGATCCCAGTCACCCGCTCACCGCACGTGTTGCCGTGAATCGATACTGGCAACGTATCTTTGGCTTGGGTTTAGTGAAAACATCCGAAGATTTTGGAGTGCAGGGAGAGTTACCCAGCCATCCGGAATTGTTGGATTGGTTAGCGTTGGAATTTGTGCGCAGTGGTTGGGACATCAAACACATGCAGAGATTGATCGTTAATTCCGCGACCTATCGACAGACCTCTCACGTTGGTGCAGCAGCCTATGCACAGGATCCGGAAAATCGGTTGCTCGCTCGAGGACCGAGGATGCGACTGGATGCCGAGCAAATTCGGGACGCCACGTTATCGATTGGCGGTTTGCTTGTGCAACGGTTGGGTGGGAAAAGCGTCTATCCTTATCAACCAAAGGGACTTTGGCTGGAGTTGAACAACCGCCCCAATTACTCCAAGGAATACGCACGGGGAGCCGGTGATGATCTCTATCGGCGGAGTATGTACACATTCTGGAAGCGTACTGTACCTTCACCGATGTTGAAAACACTTGATGCTCCTGAACGTGAGTTTTGTACGATTCGTCGATCTCGTACCAACACGCCGTTGCAAGCGCTGTTATTATTGAATGGTCCGCAATTTGTCGAAGCAGCCCGAAAGTTAGCAGCGCGGATACTGATAGAAGGTGGCTCGCGCATTGATGGACAAATTAAGTATGGATTTCGACTGGTAACGGCTCGGAATCCCAGCGATGCGGAATTAGCTGTGTTCCGTGAATCATATGATACGGATTTGGAATATTACTCCAATGATCAGGCAGCAGCACTCAGGCTACTACAAGTTGGTGATTCACCATTTGATGCGAAACTAAATACTGCCAAGTTGGCTGCTTACACTAGCCTCGCGCGCTTGTTCCTGAACTTGGACGAAGCGATTACGAAGGAATAATAGTATGACCCATCCACTTTCAGAATTACAATCACTCGAAAACCGGCGGCAATTCTTTGGTCGCACGAGTACCGGGATTGGTGTCGTGGCGCTGGCATCGTTGCTTAATCGTGACTTATTTTCTAAAGAGACGGCCAGCAATCAAGGGCGCGTTGGTGGATTACCAGGCATTCCTCACTTTGCTCCCAAAGCCAAACGTGTGATCTATCTGCTACAGTCAGGTGCGCCTTCTCAAGTCGACTTGTTCGATTACAAACCATCGCTCGATAAACTCCACATGAGTGATTTGCCTGATAGCGTGCGCAAGGGGCAGAGACTGACGGGTATGACAGCGGGTCAGAAGAAATTCCCTGTCATCAAATCACCCTGGAAATTCCAGCGACATGGAGAATCGGGAACGTGGCTGAGCGAGCTATTACCACATATGCAGGGTGTTGTCGATGACATTTGCGTTGTTAAGTCAATGCATACAGAAGCAATCAATCATGACCCGGCGATTACCTTTTTTCAGTCAGGACATCAACAACCCGGTCGTCCGAGTATTGGTGCTTGGCTCAGTTACGGGCTGGGTAGTGAGACAGAGAATTTACCATCGTTCGTTGTGCTGCTGAGCAAGAATTCTTTTCATCAGGCTCAGCCCTTGTATGATCGGTTGTGGGGCAGTGGATTCTTATCATCGAAATTCCAGGGGGTGAAGTTCCGTAGTCAGGGAGACCCGGTTTTATATCTAAACGATCCTGCCGGCGGTAGTGATACGAATCGACGGATGATGCTAGACCGCCTTTCAAAGCTGAACCAACTACGAGAGAAAGAGATTGGAGATCCGGAAATTACCTCACGGATTGCCCAATATGAAATGGCGTATCGCATGCAAACATCGGTGCCAGAACTGGCCGACATTTCCAATGAGTCAGCCAGTACTCTTAAACTGTATGGTGACGATGTCAAGGAACCCGGCTCACACGCAGCAAACTGTCTGCTTGCTCGGCGGCTGGCAGAGCGTGGTGTGCGATTCATTCAAATATTTCATCGTGGTTGGGATCATCATAGCAACGTTCAGAAGCATCTGCCGACATTAGCCAAACAGACTGACCAGGGCTCCGCAGCACTCATTGCTGATCTAAAACAGCGCGGCATGCTGGATGAAACACTTGTGATTTGGGGAGGGGAGTTTGGTCGCACCGTTTATTCGCAGGGGAATCCAAAGTCGTTTGGCCGCGATCATCACCCACGTTGTTTTTCCATTTGGATGGCCGGTGGTGGCATTAAGCCCGGTCTTAGCTACGGACAAACTGATGACTACTGCTACAATATCACAGAGAATCCAGTTCATGTGCATGACTTTCACGCCACGATTCTGCATTGCCTCGGCATCAACCATGAACGCCTCACGTATCGTTTCCAAGGCCGTGATTATCGTCTCACCGATGTGCACGGAACCTTGGTAAAAGATATCCTGAAGTGACTTCAACGCTTTAGATTTGTTGCTTTCCAAAATTCAGAGAATGCGATGCGCTGGGAACTCCGCCAATCTTACAGTACAGTGTGAATGTTAACATGCTAGATTGAAGTAGCTTGTCAACCGCTTGATTTATTTTTCAACCGCCGTTGAAATCACTGGTTTTAAAGCATTTTCGAGCATGAATGAGTAAGGCATGGTTTGCTCCATGGTGACAACGATGAGGTCATCTTTGGGAGATGACCAATAATGAGTGCTGGCGGCTCCACCCCAACCGTAATCACCTACTTTGCGGGCAGGATCAAATATGCTTGGTTCGACACAAACGGAAAATCCGTAACCATAGCCAACACCATCACGGACGAACTTACCGAATTTGATCCAGCCGACTTCTTTGGAAACATGATTCTGGGTCATGAGCTTAACGGTTTCAGGCTTCAGGATTCGTTTTCCATTCAATTCACCTCCATTACGAAGTGCAAGGAGAAATTTCATGTAATCGGAAATCGTACCAACCAGACCACCGCCGCCGGAAGGAAGATTTGGTTTCTTCAAATAGCGACTGGTCGCTGGATCATCGATTAATTCGCCACCTGGTTTGTAGTTTGCGGAAAAACGATCGCGCTTTTCTTTGGGAACAAAAAACGCTGTATCACTCATATCCAAGGGGGTAAAAATATGTTCTTGCAGATATTCATCGAACGGCTGCTTGGAAACAACTTCGACAAGACGACCTAGAACATCTATGGAAGTTCCATACGCCCAATCGGTTCCGGGCTCGTACATCAATGGGGTTTGCCCCATTTTCTGGGTCATCTCTTGAAGAGTATTGTCGCGATTGATTGCATTTGCTTTTTTGATACGCTTGCCGTACTTACCTTCTGCCCCATAAACGAGCCCCGCTGTGTGCGTCATGAGCTGAGCGACTGTGATCGGGCCTTTAGCTGGTTTGGTCCCCTCCTCAGAAAAAACGGTCATTTCTTTCATTTCAGGGATGTACTTCCCGATGGGATCTTCTGGCGAGATTTTTCCTTGCTCAATCAGTTGCATGACAGCGGCAGTCGTGATTGCTTTCGACATGGAATAGATCCGGAAGATTGTATCTTTTTTCATCTCTTTATCACGTGCAATATCCATCTTGCCGTATGTTTCAAAGAAACAAACTTGTCCTTTACGGGCTACCATCACTGATGCCCCTGCCAGCCGTTTTTTGGCAATGAGATCTTTGACAATGTCTCCAACTTTCGCGAGTTTGTCTGCTGACATTCCCACTTCATTTGGACTGACAAGAGGTAAATCTGCGGCCTGACTAAAATTGAGCCCGATACAGAATAGAACAGCGGTTACCCAGATGAGTTGTTTCCACTTGAGTTGTATTTTCATCGTTTGAGACTTTACCTTCAGGGATTGAATTCGTATTAAGTATTTCAGTGTATCAGCAAATATTTGATAAATCAGCAATAATTGTTCTGAATTAAGCTGACCTAACTCCATGATGATACCAATCACACGACTTATTGTCCGATTGTATAAATGGATTGCAGTCAAAGAAATAGAAAAAGAAGTTCAATTCAATCAAGCGTAGGGTATATCAGGAAATGAGCACCCAGTTGAATTGTGACTAACTGAAAAAATACGTTGGCGCATTTTCGAATGGCTTCAGATGTCATGCGAGTGTAATGGCAGTGTATATCTGGTTAAACACACCTTAAGACGATTTAGATTGTTAAGACCAGCACACAGTGAACTGTGTAAACGGAGCTCTTTGAAATGCATCTTCCAACAATCTATCTACTATCTGTTGGATCGTAGATTCTAAAACACCTCATAGTATTTTAGAATTTTGTCTCTTTTGCGGCTGACTGATTGAATGCTTCTTGCACCATTTTGATTTCTTGATCTTCGTGCGCGCGAAGATCAGTCAATAACTTATCAAAAATCTGTAATGCTTCACCCCAGCTTTGGAAAGGGCGTTCTGATTTTTTTGAGCGTGCAATGAACTCATCAATTCTACACAAAATTTCTGCATGTTTCTTATGAAAGTCTGGCACCATGATACAAAAACCAGGAGACTCATCGAAAATAGGCTTGAAATATCCTTCTTGTTCTTCATTCTCAAAGTGTTTGGCAAGCAAATCACGGAAGCAATTCACCCGTGTTCCCATTTCACCAAATTTAGGTAAACCTTTTTCTTTCAGTTGCGCTGACCAATCAGCCAATTCTTTCATATGAGCAAGGATTTCTTCGTGCTCATCTAGCAAAAGCTGTATATGTTCATGGGCACTCGCTTTTTTACTCATAACAAACTCCTTTTTATGTTCAGGTTGAAATCATTAATCATAAGGTCAAATTCCCTTTCATTTCAGCATCAGAAATAGAGGTTTCCAGGTCAGCTTCGACTTCTGCGATACGTGAAACCGTTTTTAATACGGAATCCGGATTCAGAGAGATACTATCAATTCCCTGTTTTACGAGAAATTCAGCGATCTCGGGATAATCGCTGGGAGCTTGACCACAGATACCGATTTTTCTTCCCGCTGCTTTCACTTTTTTGATGGCAGCCGCTAATGAATCCATGACAGCAGGATCGCGTTCATCAAAGAGATGAGCCACGATTTCGGAATCTCGATCGACGCCCAATGTTAACTGAGTCAGATCATTTGAGCCAATTGAAAAACCATCAAAGATTTCTGCAAACGCGTCTGCTTGAATCACATTACTGGGAAGTTCGCACATGATGTATATCTCCAGGTCCTCTTTTCCACGATGCAGCCCATGTTTCGCCATTTCCGTCAGCACTTTTCTTCCTTCGTCTACCGTGCGACAAAACGGAATCATCAGTTTCATATTCTTCAGGCCCATAGTCTCACGCACTTTTCGCATTGCCTGACATTCCAAACCGAAAGCATCACGATAGTGTGGGTGATAATATC
>JAJDEK010000116.1 GCA_029259875.1 Planctomycetaceae bacterium | reverse complement strand
CCCACTCCTGAAAAAGCAAAACTAAAAGATCCTCAAAATCGACTTTATTGGCATGCGAATATTCGCAGACTCAACGCAGAAGATATTCGGGACTCGGTATTGTTCATTTCTGGTGAACTCGATTCAAAATTGGGTGGTCCGAGTGTCAAAGGGTCAGAGCCTCGCCGCAGCATCTACACGATCATGAAACGAAACGTTCAAGACCCGGTACTGGGAGCCTTCGATCTTCCCGGTGGTATCAAGAGTGTTGCACAACGGGATGTCACAACAACTGCAAATCAGGCTTTGATGATGATTAATGGTGATTGGTTCCTCAAGCGAGCCAACGCACTGGCCCGGACATTAAGGGCAAAAACATTCACCAATGATCGGGAAATGATCGCTTTTCTACATCAAATGACTTATGGTAAAAAAGCGGAGCCAGCGGAAATTGACTTATTATCCAGTTTCCTGAGTACACAAGAAAAACGGATAGAGGCGAAAGCTGACAACAACCAACAAACCTTTATCGGCCAAATCACACAAAACTGTGAAGAGTCGATCAAACTAGGTAAGGGGTCTACGCTGACAACATTGAGCGTTCCTTTTTCAAAATCTCTTCCCGAACAAGACTTCACGATTGAGGCCTCTATCCAACTAGAATCGATCTATGAAAATGCCGCCGTCAATACGATTGCCTCTCAATGGACGGGAAATACCAAACATCAAGGTTGGTCTTTGGGTGTCACCAGCCAGAAATCTGCTTACAAACCACGGAATCTAATTTTGCAATTGGTAGGCAACAATTCTTCAGGGCAACTGACTTATGAGGTGGTTCCTTCGAATTACCATCTGGAGCTTCACAAGCCTTATTATGTAGCTGTGTCTGTGAAGATTTCTGAAACGGGTGAATCGGGAATTCAGTTTTATGTGAAGGAGCTTTTCTCAGAGAAACCACTTCAGAGCGTTTTCGTGAAACACAAAGTCGTCAGCGACTATCGTCCTGAAAATGCTCTTGCCTTCGGAGGTCGTGACAAAACTTCCGGAAGTAGATGGAATGGTCTCATCGATAACGTCAGACTGTCCCGTTCTGCTTTGAGTCAGAAAGAGTTACTGATACATCAGTCTGCAAAGACACCTGCCTCGGTCATTGGTTTCTGGCAATTCAATAATCAATCGGGCCTTTTGAAAAACAGTGTGGCAAATGCGTTGCACATCACTCCCCCCGTCGAAACATCACTAGGACCCAGTGATGCACGCCAACAGGCTTTAGCGGATTTATGTCATGTGTTATTAAATTCCAACCAATTTCTCTACTTGGATTAATAAATCGTGACGGATGAAATCCATTGCGGAAAGACAATCATATGAGTAATCAACACTTGCAAGCAGTTCCTGAATCGGCGATCAATCGACGAGAACTTCTATTTCAAGCAGGTGCAGGTTTTGGTGGCATTGCATTAAACGCGCTTTTAGCTCAGCAAGCGAGTGCTGCGGTAAAACCCAGCGCCAAACCACTCTCGCCTTTAATGTCAAAGCAAACACATTTTCCGGCTACTGCCAAAAGTGTTATCTTCCTTTTCATGGAAGGCGGCCCTAGTCACATTGACCTGTTCGATCCTAAGCCGGAATTACAAAAAATGGCTGGGAAAAAATTACCTGAAAGTTTCAAACGCCCCATAACGGCAATGGGAGAAGTAAACTCACCGTTGCTTGCTTCCAAACGAAAATGGAAGCAACATGGCGAAGCAGGAACCTGGGTTTCCGATTGGTTGCCACATACAGCTTCTTGTGTTGATGATATTGCTGTGTTACGTGGTTGCTGGACGAACGGAATTAATCATGCAGGCGGTGTGTGCCAAATGAATACATGCATTCCTCTGGCCGGTCGTCCTTCTTTAGGCAGTTGGGTTACGTATGGCCTGGGAACAGAAAATGAAAGTCTACCAGCCTTCGTTGTGATTCAGGACAATAACGGCACTGTTGTGAATGGACCACGAAATTGGGGAACCGCTTTCATTCCCGCCGTCTATCAGGGAACTCGTTTAAATACTGGGAAAGAGCCCATCTCGAATCTGTACCGACCTGCTGAAATTTTTCCATCCCAAGAAGCAGGAAAGTTGGATTTACTGGCGACTCTCAATCAACGTCATGCACAGACGCGAAAACAGCAGTCTGAACTCGATGCCAGAATCGCGTCTTACGAACTCGCATTTCGTATGCAGGCATCTGCTCCTGAAGCCGTTGATTTGACACAGGAAACAAAAGCAACTTACGAAATGTATGGGATGGATCAAAAAGAGACCAAAGTCTATGGCACAAATTGTTTGTTAGCGAGGCGATTGGTCGAACGGGGCGTACGTTTCGTCCAGCTCTACAATGGAGCTGGCAGCAAATGGGATTCTCACTCAGGGATTGAAAAACGACACGCGGCGCTTTGCCAGGGTATGGATAAATGCGTCGCCGGTCTATTGAAAGATCTCAAGCAGCGCGGCTTATTGGATTCGACACTGGTGGTTTGGGGCGGTGAGTTTGGTAGAACCCCGATGAGTGAAAAAGGTGATGGCCGCGATCACAATCCGACCGGATTTACGATGTGGATGGCAGGAGGCGGAGTGAAGGGCGGACAAACAATCGGCGGAACAGATGAGCTAGGGCTCTATGCCGTCGAAGACCGCATGCATGTCCGAGATATTCACACCAGCATCTATCATTTGCTCGGGCTCAGTAATATGAAACTGGAGTATCGCCATAAGGGAAGCCCTGAGCGTCCCACATTAAATGAAGGCGAATTTATGAAAAAATTGGTATCTGGCTAAGCTCATTTCTATGTAACTTCATTTTTATCAATAGGTTAGAGAGATTGCTTGTGGTTCACTTATCTCAACCAACTGATTGAGCCATTGTTTTGGGCATAACAGTCATCTCTTACTCATTTTCATTAAAATAACTCCTTTGAAATAACTCTCTTGCACTTCGGTTTAAAACCGATACTATAATATATAAGCAACTCTAAGATAATATTATGTCGATGAGTGCTTTATACCCTCCATAAAATGCTATCCATCAAAGTGGTTAGTCCTCACTAAACTATTTCCAAGAGAGTCTTCTTCTATGAACGGGCGACTTTTCCTGGCGTATGTGTTTTCTGTTTCAGTCTGTCTGAGTTCTGCACAAGCAGAGGACACCGCAAAAAAAACAGCTTCTCTCTCTTTCGAAAATGATGTGCGAAAGATTCTAAAAGTGCACTGCCTGCACTGTCACGGAGAGAATGGTGAAAAAGAGGGCAGCCTCGATCTGCGTCTACAGCGTTTCATGGTCAAAGGCGGCGATAGTGGCGCTGCCATCGTTCCCGGTAAAAGTGACCAAAGTGAGTTAATTGCCCGCGTCGTTGCTCAGGAAATGCCGCCTGAAGGCAAACATATGCCACAGGCAGAAATTGAGATTCTGAAACGCTGGATTGATCAAGGAGCTAAAACACTTCGACCTGAACCGGAAAAAATCGCGGCAGACTATCTTGCTGAAGACGATTTGGCATTTTGGTCTTTTCAACCGGTTAAGAATTCCCCTGTGCCTCAAGTCAAACAACCGAAGTTGGTGCGACAACCTATCGATGCGTTTCTGTTGGCAAAGTTGGAAGCGAAGCAGCTTTCATTTTCTTCACAAGCATCAAAAACGTCACTCGCACGCCGTGCCTTTTATGATCTGACTGGTTTACCACCGACTGCCCAAGAACTGAAACAATTCTTGGATGACAAGAGCCCTGACGCCTACGAAAAACTGATAGACCGCTTGTTGGCTTCAAAACACTATGGAGAACGTTGGGGGCGCCATTGGTTGGATGTCGCCGGCTATGCTGACTCGGAAGGTTATAACAACAGAGATAGGGAACGTCTCTGGGCCTTTCGTTATCGGGATTATGTCATCCGTGCTTTCAACGCAGACAAACCTTACGATCAATTTCTCCGCGAACAAATCGCGGGTGATGAAATGATCAAACCGCCTTATAAAAATTTGAGCCCTGAAGACTTGGAAAAGCTGGTTGCGACTGGTTTTTTACGCATGGCTCCTGATGGGACTGGCAGTAATCCAGCAGAAAAAGAAGTCGCGAAGAATCAAGTCATTACAGATACTATCGACATCGTTTCTTCATCGGTTCTGGGTTTAACGGTTGCTTGTGCACAGTGCCATGATCACAAATACGATCCGATTCCTCAAAACGATTACTACCGTTTCCGTGCTATTTTTGAGCCTGCGTTGGACTGGAAAAGCTGGCGAACCCCGGCTGCCCGACGAATTTCTATTATGTCAGATGCAGACCGTAAAATCGCCAATCAGTTTGAAGCGGAAGCGAAAAAAGTCTTAGCGGAAAGAACGAAACTAGTCAATAAATTCATCGACAGGACCCTGGAACGGGAGCTGTTTGAGGTACCAGAAGACAAACGTGACTTAGCTCGAACTGCTTACAAAACAACAGGTAAAAAACGAACCAAAGAGCAGACCGCGCTGCTCAAAAACTATCCACGCATCAATCGCTTGTCTGCCGGTTCTCTCTATCTCTACGATCGAACCTTGGTTGAGCAGTCCGGTAAGTCAGCTCAGCAAGCGAAACAGCTTGCAAAAGAATTGGTAGAGAAAATTAGTAAAGAGACACTAAGTAAGATTCCTGAAACGCAAAAGAAAATTGCGCTGGTAGCAAAGAAGACAGATGCGAAAAAAAGGACACCCGAGCAGAAAAAAATCATCGCTGAATTTCCCGCATTACTGGTCTCTGTTTCGAATCTTGCTAAGTTCGATTCCAAAGGTGCCGCTCAAGTACAACACTTGAAAGACGAAGCAAAACGCTTAACGGGTCTCAAGACAGTAGCCATCTTGAAAAAGTACGCCGATGATGCAGCGAAAATCAGAGATAAAAAACCGAAAGAAGAATTTGTTCG
>JAJDEK010000115.1 GCA_029259875.1 Planctomycetaceae bacterium | reverse complement strand
TTCCTTCGGGTGCAGTGGTGTCAAATCATCAAAAAAGACCTTTGTCGTCAGTAACTCGGGATCACAACCATTCACTGCTTCCACTCTGAGTAAGGCAAAATAGCGTTCGTTTTCCTTCGGAGGTCGAATTTGGCCAGCAACTATGGCTCCAGTCCGTAGCCCAAAACGACGAATTTGACTGGGAGAGACATAGATGTCATCGGGGCAAGGAAGATAGTGGTAGTCAGGGCTGCGTAAAAAACCAAATCCATCCGGCAGAATTTCTAGAGTCCCTTCCCCAAACATCAACCCGTTGACTTTGGTACGTTCTTTCAGAATCTTGAAGATAAGATCCTGTTTTTTCAAACCGGTATATTCTGTGAGATTTTCTTCTTTGGCCAGTTTCATGAGTTCTTGCATCGTCATTCGCTGCAAGTCGGCGATATGAATCTCACTCTGTTTGATTTTTTCATAGCGTTCATCAGCCGATTTGGTAATCGTTGATGCACTTTGATCAGTTGAATTCGCTTTGTTCCGTTTTGCCTTCGGGTCAAGCTCTTCTTTTTCTTTTGATGCCACAAGCCCGTCATTTTCAGATGTCTGAAGTTTTATGGATTTGGCCATGCTGATAACTTTCCGAATTACTTAAATTTTGAGATGAAATGGAGTGGAGTTCTTGAACCAAAACAGATGTGTTGATTGTGAAGATCAATGGACGGTTGGAAAGGTTCCAGTTTTTAAAAATATTATTAGATTATTATGATACGATCAGGGACGAGGCTGCTTATTAACCCTAGATCCTTGGAATGTTGATTAGACATCTGGAATCAGGTTATTTGTTTGTTTTTTGTCTTTTATGTAATAGTTCGATGAACTCAGATAAATCTTGACCGGCTGCTTCCAAATTATCTTCATTATTATGAATTATGCAGTCTGCCAGTTTTCGTTTTTCTATAAGAGGCAACTGCTGTTTCTCCCGTTTTTCCAACTCTACCGGAGACCACCCTCGATTCTGAGTGACTCTTTTCAATCGTTGTTCAAACGGGCATTCAATGAAAACAATCTGATCGCACAACTCTTTCCAGCCCGCTTCCAAAATTACCGCTGCGTCAATCAGGATTGCATCGACTTTTTTGCTTGCTTTAGCCGACAAAATCTCCTGTTCAAGAACTCGGTGAATTTTGGGATGGACTATTTCTTCTAGTTTCTTTAATGATTCTTGATGTTGTTTTTCTTCTCCAAAGACAATTTTGGCAAGCAGTGAACGCGCTACTCTCCCTTGTTCATCAAACACCGCAGTTCCAAACTGCTCTCGAATATTTTGTTGAACATCAGGAAAATCAAGTATTTTATGTCCGATTTGATCGGCATCAATAACTTCTACAGATCGCAAAGTTTTGACTTTATTGGCTACCGCACTTTTGCCTGATCCGATGCCTCCGATCAGAGCTATTGTGGGAATGAATGTATGAGAAGACACAAGAAGACTGTGACAACTTGCATTGGTGGAAAATGGTTTTCTTACACATTCCTTCGCAACAGAAACTTACCACACAGGAGGCTTGTGATTGCTGAATCCCTTAGCAACATTTAGATGAGACACATAGGTATGTAGTAGTATGGTTACCGATACCAATCTGATTGTCAACAAAAAAAAACAAACTTCCTACTTTTCTACTTAAATTTTGTGGTTTTGGCTCCGATTCTACCCTTTGGAGATCAAGGCATATTGATATGTCTGCTGGGAGCTTCCATCGCGAATAAGTATGGTTTTAGATTAGACGCGAGGTATTTCCAGATTGGTCTGTTCAAGCCAGTTCGCACCGGATGACATGTCCACAATCAGCGGAACATCCAGCTCCATAGCAGACTCCATTTCCTCTCGTACAATCTGGCTCAGCGAATCTATTTCCATAGTGGGTGCTTCGAAGACCAATTCATCGTGAATTTGCATCAGCATTCTTCCCGGATGTTGCTCCTGCTTCAGACGCTCACTCACGTTGATCATGGCTTGCTTAATCAAGTCGGCAGCAGAACCTTGGATTACTGTATTGATCGCCGTTCGTTCGGGCATGTTCAGTTGCTTTTGTAAGCCAGAACGTACACCTTGTATCGTCCGTTTTCGACCGCAGATCGTTTTCACAAATTGATTTTTAGAGCAGTCTTCCAGGATCTGGTCCAGGAATTCCCTGACACCTTGATAGCGCTGAAAATAGTCCTCAATGAATTGAGCTGCTTCAGATTGCGGAATGCCTATGGTTTCTGACAACCCGAAAGGACTCTGGCCGTAGATGACACCAAAGTTGACTGCCTTCGCTGTCCGTCGCATATTGCTATCTACATCTGCGAGTGGAACGCGAAAGGTCTCTGCCGCAACCGCGGTATGAATATCAGCACCTTCACGAAATGCCTGGCTGAGAGCCGTATCCTGACTGAGATGGGCGAGAACCCGTAATTCAATTTGGGAATAATCCGCGCAAAACAATTCCCAATCTGCATTCTCCGGGATAAATGCTTTTCGAATTTGCCGTCCCTCTTCAGTTCGGATCGGTATATTTTGCAGATTTGGGTCACTGGAACTTAACCGGCCTGTAGCCGCAACGACCTGATTAAAACTGGCATGAATACGTCCTGTTTCGGGATTTACAAGATCTGGTAACGCATCAAGATAAGTACTTTTTAACTTTGAAAGATGCCGATGCTCACTAATTTTAGCCGGTAGCTCGTGCAGGGGCGCCAACTTTTCCAGTACACTTTGGTCGGTACTGGGGCCGGTTTTCGTTTTTTTAATGACAGGCAGTTTTAGTTCTTCAAACAACACCGTCCTCAGTTGAAGCGGTGAGGCAATGTTAAACTCATGACCGGCAATCTCATGAATCTCTCGAATCAATTCTGTTAAGCGGAGGTCGAGATGTTGACTTTGGTGTTTTAATTCATCCGTATTGACCCTGATTCCGTTAAATTCCATCTCTGCCAGAATGGGGATTAAGGGGCGTTCCAGGTTCCAGTATAGATTCCACAAACCGTGCTGTTTCAGTTCTTCTTGCAGGATTCGAGATAACTGCCATGCGATCTCGGCATCCTCAACCGCATATTCGGCGACTTTCTCAACATCGATTTCAAACATCTTTTTCTGCTGTTTCCCGGAACCGATGAGATTGGAAATGGGGATCATCGTATGCTGCAAATATCGTTCAGATAATTTATCCAGGCTATGCCCACGCTCACCCGCACTGAGCAAATAACTGGCAACCATGGGATCGATGCTGATTCCCTGCAGATACACACCAACCCGCATTAACACCACCATATCGTATTTAATGTTCTGGTTCGTAATTTGTATTTCCGGATCTTCCAAGATTGGTTTGAGTTGTTTCAAAACGATCTGTGGGTCGAGCGCTTTCTGGCCCGTTGGTCCTTCGACGGGAATATAATAGCCATGATTTTTCTCCCAACTGATTGCCCAGCCCACAATTTCTGCTTCTGCGGGTTTTAAACCTGTTGTTTCCAAGTCAACACAAAATTCGTCCTGTTGCTTCAACAATGTCACGAATTCTTCAAATGCCTTATCGCTATCGACGGTTACCCAAATTCGTTCTGAAGGTTTTGGCGCTGCCTGTTGTGTGAAATCATCCTGCATTTCTTCCGCAAAGCGGCGAAATCCAAAATCAGTGAATAGTTGGCGTAAGCGTTCACGATCCGGGTGGGTTAAACGTGAGTCTTCCCAGTTCACATTCAGGTCGAGGTTGGTATTCAATGTTACCAATTCACGCGACATACGTGCTTGATCGGCGAATTCCTTAAGGTTTTGCTGTAATTTGGGGCCTTTGGCCTGATCTGCGTTCTCGAGAACTCCTTCCAGCGTGCCGAATTGTTCAATCAAGATTTGTGCTTTTTTGGGGCCTACCAGGGGAACACCGGGAACATTATCAACAGCGTCTCCCACCAATGATTGAAAATCAATCACCTGATCGGGACGAATACCCCAATCCTTAACAACACCTTCCGCATCCATAAACGTGTTTTTGCGAATGTTATAAAGCTGGACAGAGTCATTGATCAGTTGGCGGGCATCTTTATCGTTGGTCACAATGAAGGTTTGAAGCCCTTTTTCTTTGCCTAAGCGTGCAATAGTGGCAAACACATCATCAGCTTCCCAACCTGGTAATTCGATGATAGGAACCTGAAATCCTTTGACTACATCCATAATCGAGGATATTTGTGCCGCGAGATCTTCGGGCATCTCGGAGCGGTTTGCTTTATATTCCGGGAAGACTTCATTTCTGGTTCCCGGCCCACTCGAATCCATCGCAAAGATCAAATAATCCGGGGAATGGGTTTTGATAATGTTGAGAATATCACGTGTGATCCCAAAAATGGCATTGGTTGGCTGACCAGCGGGCCCTGTCATTGCCGGTACAGCATGAAAAACCTGAAATACCAGAGAAAACGTATCAATGATGTAAAGTGTTTCTTTCATAAAGATTTAGCTTTACCTGAAATTTTGAAAAGAGATTGCCGAAAGTGAAAAGATAGAGGATGTTATCATCACAGTTTTTGATTTTATACGGTATCGAAACGTAGAAATGACACAGGCTCACATTGTGTTTTTTATTATTGGTGAGACTGTGTCTGATCGCTATGAACAGGCGAGGCGAAGTCAGAACTCAATGAAATCTTTTATCAATATTGATTCCACCGATTTCGAAATGTGTTCGTTTGTGTACTTTTCTGTGGACGGTAACCCTATCGGCGATGCGGAAACCAATTGCCAACACTATAGATAGAATCAGAAACCTGCTTGACACTGCTTTTCCTACACTTAAAATAAATACAGAGGGCCTGTTCTTTGAGAGATTTCAGATTCACTTCATTTATTTTTTTCCTGTAATTCGTCCGGGTCGCTGCACTGATCTATTTTGAGATGAATTGGCATCTCAGGCTCATAAACTGCAAAGGTGCTTTTTAGCATCTGATTGTCACTTAAAAATCTTTAAGGTTCAATAACATGGCCGCCAGTAAACCAACCGCCGTTCACTTTTCATTGATCTTCTTTGTAATGGCTGCTCTCATCGGTGCGGTGATGGCATACTTAAACTACAAAGA
>JAJDEK010000114.1 GCA_029259875.1 Planctomycetaceae bacterium | reverse complement strand
CAATGCACCAACCAACTCTGTCTCAATATTTTCTGAGGGTAATGCCCCTAAATCTTCCTGCTGACACCGCAAAACGGTTAAAATATTATTTAACTTGTGACAAGTCTTTTTAACCTGTTGTGCAAACTCAAACTGGTCTTCTTGAAGTGTTTGCTCCATAGGTTTATCAACTCTTGTTATTTGACAAGGTAAAACTACTAATTATATCAGCAAGAAATACTATTAAACTGAACGTAATCCTCTGACTTAACAATCAGAAATGTTGAATCGTTCAGCATTAAAATGAGAATGTGTTTTCTTTTTGATCAAAACGAGAGATGCAAAACTGTAAGTATGAATCATTACCTATAACTCACGTATACCAATGGTAAACGATCTTGATTCAATTATTCAACAGCAAGTTCCAATTATTATCGAATTCAATTTTCTGCATTGCTATAGAGCCACTGTCATCAAAAGTGTAATAAAAGTGAAACGAGCTTATTTCGATATTCAGAGGCATTTATCTTGTTTAATAAATCGTTAACAAGGAAACAGGTAACGCTTCATTTCAGGTCTGCTTAGGAGGTTTATCACTCATTCTTTACTTCGCTCAGCTTTCCACTTCGCGTTAATAGTTATTGTCCTGTCGGAGGCATTTCCTACTATTCCTGAAGAGCAATACCTCCACTACATTCCACAAATTCGGAATACACGGCAATCTTCTAGTCACTGAGTGATTTTTCTTTCCAGTATCGTGTTGATATTTTGTCACATCCATTTTTTCGTGATCTATGTTCTAAGTGCACAATAATTTGAAATCGCATATTTGGCTTTTCAAAAAACAGATGTTGATTTCAGTCATCAATATCTGATTTCAAAAAGTGAACATAATTTTCTCGAAGTACCGAACAAGAATCAATTCATAGAATTTAAATGATTCTCAAGAAACAGGAACGCGATAATGACATCAACTGCTACAGGTAAATCGGAACTCACTGCTGAATTTGTGAATCCCATCATCAGCTCAACAGTTTCTGTTTTTGAAATGATGCTGGAATGCACACCAAAGCGTACAGGATTGAGTTTAAAAGCAGATCATATCCCACAACATGAATTAAGCGCAGTCATTGGAATTTCGGGGAAAGCAGCCGGAACTCTCGTTCTGAGTTTATCGAAAAGTGTTGGCATTGGAATATTAGATCGCCTCGTCGGGATTTCAACAGATGAAATCAACGATGAGGTCTGCGATGCTGTTTGCGAATTAGCAAACATGATTGCGGGATCAGCAAAAGCTCAACTTGAGCATTTGGAAGCATCAATCAGCATCCCCAATATTATTACCGGAAAAGGGCACACCGTACATTACCCTTCAAATGTGATACCAATTTGTATTGCATTCGATTCCGAGATTGGAACATTCACAATTGAAGCTGGGTTCTCTGAAAAATAAGACTCTGATTTGACTTAACTTGTTTTGAACGACTTACTGACTTAAAAATAAAGGCCATTCCGATGAAAGTTTTACTTGTTGATGACTCTGGAACAATGCGAACGATCCAGAAGCGATGTTTGTTGAAATTGAACATTGAAGATGTCACAGAAGCAGAAGATGGAGTTCAGGCACTAGAATGCTTCGAAGCTGGCACATTCGATATTGTTCTGAGCGACTGGAACATGCCCAATATGGATGGACTTGAACTCCTGAAAGAAATCCGCCAACGTAACAAAGAAATCCCTGTGATCATGATTACAACGGAAGCAGAACGCGCACGCGTTGTCACCGCGATTCAGGCTGGCGTTTCTGACTATCTTGTAAAACCATTTACACCAGACAGTTTGAAAAGCAAGTTGGAACGTTGGGTTACATCAAACGCATAGTGCAATTCAGGAATGCAGCGATTGATAAGACATAGCATCAATTCTAATAAGCTCTAAAAAGTAGGGAGCCATGTAGAACGATTCTAGTACTGAAAATGGCCACATTTTTCATTGAATTGCATTGCCAAAAAGGTTTTAGATAATGATTTCTCCTGAAAAAATTTGGTCTTCAGATCAATTACCAACATTACCTGCGGTCGCTGTAAAATTATTGGAACTTTCGAAAGATCCTGATACAGATATCAAAGATGTGATTGAGACAATCAAAGCTGATCCTGCAATCACTGCAAAAATTTTGAAAGCCAGTAATTCCTCATTTTTTAGTTTAAGATCTGAGTGTAAAGGCATTGAGCGCGCCGTTCCTCTTTTAGGAACAATGGTCGTTACCTCGCTCGCGTTGAGCTTTTCTCTCTCAGAATCGGCAATCACTGAAGGCCCGCTTAAATCGCGGTTCGATTCCTACTGGAAACAGTCCATTGTTCAATCAGCGGCAGCAGAATTATTAGCCGCGCAACTGGGAAATGAATTACAACATGACAGTTTCCTGATCGGTTTGCTTCAGGATATTGGCCATCTCGCCATGCTGCGCTCAATTCCCGATGATCTTGTGAAAGTATTAGAACAAGCCGAAGAACAACAAACAGACAGCGCTCAGCTCGAAACTGAGATCCTAGGCATCAATCATGCGGAAGTCGGCGTTAAAATGATGGAGCGCTGGCAGATGTCAGAGCAGTTTAAAACTGCCATTCAACATCATCACGATACATTTGAAGAACTGAAGGCTCTCGAATCTGATCCGGAATTTAATGCGATTGTTACGACCGCGACTTCGGCAGCCATCGGCGACTATTTTTGTTCTCCCAATAGTGGTCTCGCCTTGCAACGCCTTCAAGATTTGACTTCTGAATTCTTCAAGATGCCCCACAATGACTTGCATGATTTTCTTGAAAGGGTCCAAGCACGTTTTGAAGAAGCTGCCCAGGTGTATCAGGTCAATATGGATGATATCGGATCACCGTACGAAATCATGGCCACTGCCAATGAACAATTAGTCCGATTGACTATGAAAGCTCAGGTTGACTCCACCCAAGCCTCTGCGCGTCAGGCTGTGATCGAAGAACAAAAAGTACAACTGGAAACAGAAAATAAACAGTTGCAGAGTAAGGCGATCCACGACCCTCTGACAAAAGTATACAATCGAAGTTTTTTCAATGAAGCTTTCGAAAAGGAAATTTATTGTTGTGCACGCACTGCACAACCTATTGGAATTGTCTTTGCGGATATCGATCACTTCAAACAATTAAATGACACCTATGGTCACCAGTTTGGTGATCTGGTATTGCAGCGCGTTGCTAAAATTGCCGACGAGTCGACGCGCCGTTCTGACGTCTTTTGCCGTTATGGTGGTGAAGAATTCGTGGTGATGGTCAGCAATCCCACTGAAAATGGCATTCGGGAATTTGCAGAGAGGCTGCGTACTCTGATCGAAAACGAAGTGATTGAGTTTGAAGGGAAGCGAGTTCCGGTCACAGCCAGTCTGGGTGCTGTAGTCGGTATCCCTGCCCGTAACACCGCAGGCTTAGCAGAACGGCTCATTGCCGAAGCAGATGAAGCTATGTACGAATCAAAAGAAAAAGGAAGAAATCAGGTACATGTCCGTTCCATCATCAGAAAAGCAGATCGAGAACTCCTTCAATTGGTCAAGCGCTCCAGATTTAGCCGCTGGCTAGTCACAAAGAAAATTTTCGATATCCCCACGATTTCCAAAGCGCTCTTGAAATGCCCCAAACAAGGACCGCTCGTTAAGCTTGGCGAACTTGCCATTGCTGAAAAACTATTAACGGCTGAACAAGTATCTCAAATCCTGAATCTTCAAAAAGAAAATAGTCATCGATTTGGAGACATTGCGATTCAGCAAAAACTGCTCACTCAAGAGCAGGTTTCCTATCTTCTGGCGTTGCAGCAGGAACCACCAATCGCTCTGGGGAAAACCTTAATTACTCTGGAGCTGCTGGATAGCATACATACTGCAGAACTGGTTAAACAGTATCTAACAGAAATTAAGAACTGCCCTGGCCCGATCGAAGAACGACGCAACGAACCTGTAAAATCATAAGCACAATCTAAAATCGCTCTGATCTGGAGATTGTACACTGCCACTGATCATGCCATAATCCACGATTTTATAAAACGACAACGAATAAGACTAACTCTTATTCACACGACTCAAGCCGGAAACGGATTCCGAATTTTAAACTAGTAACAATAATCCCCTTTATATACGGAGGGCGATTGAGATGAACTTAATCGCTGGTACACACGCGCAACTGGAAGCAACATACCTGGTTTCAACAACGGAAGCGCCACACGACGATCATCACCCTATAGCAGAACCACCTGCTTTTTATAGCGTGATTCCCTTTGCAGCCCTGTTGTTATGCATTGCATTTCTACCATTAATTCACAAAACGGAAGAATGGTGGGAGCATAATAAAAACCGCCTACTGGTTGCCGTCAGCCTGGGGTTGGTGACGTTACTCTATTATACCTTCCTGTATGGACATGGAGTGGTTGACCACGGGACGCATGAACTATCGGCACCTGGAATTCCAGCAGCCATCGTTGTTCTCAAAAATGCGTTGCTGGTCGAATATGTCCCCTTCATTGCCCTGTTATTCAGTTTGTATGTGATCAGTGGAGGGATTGCCTTTAATGGCAATCTTGTAGGCCGCCCTGCTTTGAATACCGGCATCATTGCCATCGGTGCGGCTATTGCTAGTTTTATTGGAACAACGGGCGCGGCGATGTTACTGATTCGCCCACTCTTAAAAGCGAACGAAAAACGCGACTACGTTGCCCATACGGTCATTTTCTTTATTTTTGTCGTGTGTAATACAGGCGGTTGCTTGCTGCCTATTGGCGACCCGCCATTATTTCTGGGTTTTCTTAGAGGCGTTCCGTTTACATGGACACTTTCACTCTGGCCTATGTGGCTGGCAATGAACCTTGCTCTCATAGTAATCTATTTTCTGTTCGATACCGTACGCTACAAAAAAGAAAATAAGGAAAAGGTCGAAGCACCACCCGAAACGGTTGAACCATTTTCGCTTAGAGGAAGCATTAACTTCCTCTGGTTGCTCATGGTCATCTTCTGTGTTGCGTTATTCGATCCTTCTAAGCCTGTCCCCGGCACAGATTGGTACGCGCCTCATTTCTTTCGTGAAGTCTGCATGTTTGGACTTGCAGGAGTCTCCCTCTTAACCACATCAAAGAGCATACGCACCCAAAACGCCTTCAACTACGATGCGATTCTGGAAGTCGCAGCCCTGTTTGTCGGCATCTTTATTTGTATGCAGGCTCCGGTGCAAATCTTGAATGTGAACGGTGCTTCATTAGGAATTGATTCTCCCTGGAAATTTTATTGGGCCACCGGTATTCTCTCCAGCTTCCTTGATAATGCCCCCACTTATGTTGTCTTTTTCGAAACGGCGAAAGCCGCTGGTACAAATGGGACAGCCGTGGCTGGAGTCAATGAGGTCTCTCTCGTTGCCATCAGTTTGGGAGCTGTCTTTATGGGAGCAATGACTTACATTGGCAATGGCCCTAACTTCATGGTGAAAGCCATTGCAGAAAAGAATAACATTCGCATGCCCAGCTTTTTTGGATTTATGGCCTATAGCTGTGTAGTCTTGCTGCCTCTTTCAGTGGCGTTGACCTTTTTATTCCTACTCTGATATCACTTGTCCGAAAGCAACCTCTCAGATTTGCAACGTTGCCGCGTGCAAGAAGTCAGCTCACGAAACCGCATAGATCAAACAAAGACAGCCTGAAGTGAGTCCACTTCAGGCTGTTGTCGCTTTTTTAGAGAATGAATCCGTTGGCTCTCACAAGAATCATTTTTTCTTCTTTTGAGCAACCACTTTTTTCAATTCATATTTACGGGCTACCGGCTGATTGACCTTGAAGATTTTATCTTCCAACACTAATCCAGTAGCTTCGCTTTCTTCAATCGTTTTTTCCTGATTTTTAAGCTGCGCATCCAGTTTTTTCAGTTGCGCCATTTGCTGTTCATTCTTCTGCCCGGTCTGAGCATCGAGTTCTCGTTTGATGCGTGCATACCGCTGAAATGCACGCCAAGTGTTGCGTTTGCTCTTAACAGGTCCATCGTTGCGTTCTTTATTCAACAACGCCACTTCCATTGCCTGTTGGTACTGCGGTGTTTTCGAATTACTTTGCAACTCAATATGCCGTGCCAACGCGATATTGGAATATTGACCGACCACTTGACCATCAATTGAAAGCTCATAACGACCTGGAGAAAGATCATGAATGGACAGCGATTCCTGGCTCATTCGATGCCCTAACTTGGTTAACTCTGCCCCCAGTTGTGCCTCTGCTGGTACGACCCAGGGAAGGCTCTTTGATAACCATGTGAAGGCCACACCATCATCGGTAAATTTCAAGTCAGTAAGCGCGCCACCTTTGGCTGTTGCAGCCGGCTCACCATTGGCTTTTTTGCTGATGTTAATTCGAGAAACCTGTCGTTGTACGTTCATGTCTGACAGCAAAGCATAAGCCATCACAACCTGTCCTGGGGGATCGGGATGCACGGAGTCTTTAATGATTGTGAACGTGGGATCTTTCTGACGTGCCGCCAGCGTAATGTTATTCAGCGGGCTGTACATGTCAACAAAACCGAAGCCTGACTCAGCGGCGACTTCGCGCAACCACGTTCCATAATAAGCTAAAACAGAATTATATAATTCGACGCTAGCCGGATTCCGTTTCCGTTTCCTCAATCGGGCTGCCCGTGCATCAAACATCGTGGGAGTCATCAAAATCGGCTGCGCACCGATTCCTTCGATTTTCGTGATCAGCTCCTTCATATCTTTATAATATGTCTGGAAGATCACTTCATTGAATGGTTGATACTGTCCATCATTCATCCCCAGCAAAATGGTTACATACTTAGGTTTGTAAGCGGCGACATCACGATCAAATCGAGCCAGCGCGTCCCAGGCTTTGGCTCCACCTACTCCGGCGTTATGAAACTTCAATCGCATATTGGGGTACCGTGTATAGAAGAAGTCTTCCACATACTGAGTGTAGAGACATTGATGTGTGATACTGTCTCCCAAAAAGACAATCGAATCTCCAGACTTCAAATCCAGCTTTGCAAGCGGCGTCTTATGTGTTTGTTGTTGTGCTTCCTGAGCTTGTACAATATTGAGTGTCTGTGAAAGCAAAACCAATGCCATCACACAGATCAGTTTTTTTCTGATCAGAGAATAACTCATGCTGTTTCCCCTACGTTCGAATATGGAAAAGAATTGTCTGCCACAATCAGCGGCAGACAGATGAACTCAAATCGAGTTCTTCTAATGTCCACTGCACGTTACGATTTTGCAAGTGAAAGCTCTCTCTGGAGTCTCAATTTAGGCCAATTTGGGAACTGGCAGCCGGTCAGTGATAAAAACTCATTGACGAACCTGCATTCCAGGCGGCTGCGCTAAAGGGCTGGGATCGACCTCTGGTAACTGCAAGCGATTCGCAGTCTGTATATCGAGAAACACGGCAGCGGCTTGATCTGCAAACACCAGCCGCCAACCCGGATTCGCCCCCATGCCTCGAA
>JAJDEK010000113.1 GCA_029259875.1 Planctomycetaceae bacterium | reverse complement strand
TTCAACTGGTTCCACCAAATAGTTTAAGCAGAGTCATCCCGGGAATCAAACAGTATCCCGAAGACCTGTTTCCCCCATTTTTAGGAGCCATTGATTCATTGGATGGAATTATTTTGGACCATGTTCCCAAATGGGAAAAATCTCGCAGAACTGCTTTTATACAATGGATATTTACTGGAGGAATCGTACATCTTTTCGAAAATTCGAATGGAGATCAGCTTGCATTTCCCGAGTCCTTTTCTCCTTTAAATAATACTACATCACTCGTTCATTATGGGAGCGGGATTATCTACCGCCATCATAATCGATTGCATGACTTACCACCGCTGGAACTTAAGCAGTTGATTATGAAAAACAATCGTTCTCTAGAAAACCAATTAGGCAAAGAAGAGGAAGGTGCTTCTCCTCAAATTCCCAATTCCTCTTATGGTCAATTTTCTGAGATCTCATACAATCCACTAACCAATGATGAAGAGATCCTAGTGACATTGAATGATATTAGTAAACCAAAACAAATTTGGTATTTCATTTTTTTGCTCTCGTTTATTTACTTAATTGTTGCTGGACCAGGCTATTATTTGATTACAAAATTTTCAAAAAAACACTACACATTTTATAGCGTTTATTTGCTAAGCACAGTTTTTTTTTGTTTTATTTTTTTAATAATTGGACAGTATAGTGCAAACCGTACATCAAAAATACATTCGCTAATCATCGCAAATATATTGCCAGAAAACGAAATTGATATCACAGAATGGTCGAGTCTGGGAATTGCATCAGGAGGAGATTTTACAATATCGCATGTTGGCGATTCACATATCTATGCTACATGTCAACAATATTCAAAAGTTAATGGAGTTGCTACCTGCGGGAGCGAAGGGAGTATGCAGGTTGACATTCCGACAAACTCATCTCGCACTTACTTTCATCGAGGAAAGACATCAGAAACGATTTTCGGTGTTAAAATCAATTCATTTCTGTCAAATGATCAAGGACTAGAGGTACTTTCACTGGGGATTGATAATAATTTCCCCCAAGAGGTTGATCAGATCCATTTTCTGTATGGTGCGAAATTATACGAACTAAAGAAAGAAAAGAACCGATTAGAATTTCGAGGTACTTCCCGAAATTTGTTTTCAGTGCTCAGAGTAAACCCTCTCCTCGATGAGTATAATTTCACACCAAAGGGAATCAATTCTTTTGTCAGACCACAAGATCAACAAAGCAATCTCTCTTTAAAAAATTTATCCCCTATTTTACTGCAACGCGTTTTGAAACTATCGTCAAAAGAACAGAGACTAAAGTTTCGACTAACTGAAAACCAAGGAAAACTTTTGGTTTTCAGCTCTATTCCCGATAGTTTGTTTCCTAAATCTCCTGATATTTCTCGAAAAGAGGGGCTGATACTCTATTGTCTTGATGTTCCACTTACAGACCGAGCTGGTTGAGAGTTTTCAAAATTTTGAAAGACGCTGTGTATGTTACGAGGATCATTAATTTTTTCGAGCTTCGCATTAAAAAAAGATCTCTATCTGAAGAAAACGCACGTTTTTCGTTTTGCGTGTGTCGGTATTGTTTTTTTAATACTATTCTCTTCCTGGGTAACCAGCTCACGTACCAGTTCCCCAGGACTGGATTTTTTTACAAAAATTGTTTGGCTTAACTTCTGGCTAGTTACGCTGGCTGGGATTGGTTTTTTTTCAACAGCCATCACTGAAGAAAAAGAAGAAGAAACACTTCCATTACTGAAACTGGCAGGTATTAATACGCTCGCTTTACTCTTGGGAAAATCAACTGTCAGAGCCTCAAGAGTAATCTTGTTACTGATGGGACAACTCCCCTTCTTAATGATCGCAGTGGCTTTGGGCGGAATTACTGCGCACCAGATTTATGCTGCGATTGGAGCGATGGTTGCGTATGTTCTATTAATAGCGAATTTTTCCTTACTTTGTTCTGTTTACGCAAAACGTTCCGGAGGAGCGATTGCCCTTGTAATGTCTGCGTTATTCCTCTTTTTCTTCTCTCCTTTCGTAATGACGAAACTATTGTCGAATCTTCAATCACGAGGGTATATGGCAACGAACGATTCTCTTTCTCAGGGTATCGTATCTTATATTGATTATTGTAATGAAATATCAGTGACCAATAGTCTCAATACAATCTTGACGACAGGCTATTCGGGATCCGTAATGAGCACACAGGTCATCACTAACTCTTTGATTGGAGCCGGCTGTTTTATCATCGCCTGGTTAATATTTGAGCGTTGTACAGAGACAAATCCGGTTTTAGAAAAACGAATGGGATTCCGGTGGCATAAGCGAAAAAAAAAATCGAGACCGGGACGACTGGCTATATCCTGGAAAGAATTTCACTTTCTTTCTGGAGGTACAAAAGCATTACAGTTCAAGTCGATCATTTATTTATCAGGAATTCTATCGGTAGTAGGAGGGGGAATATTCTTGGATCATTACTCCAGCCCTACTTTTGTATTTCCATACTCTTGGAAGGAATTAATGAATACATCCCTGCTATTATTGGTTTCTGGCTTCGTGGTGGAAAGTACTATCTATTTCTCACGAATATTTCGTGAAGAGCGTACACAAAATATGCTCCCACTGCTCTCGATTCTCCCTCTCTCATTAACGCGTATTGCTTATGAAAAAATAGGAGCCTACTTACTTGCACTTATGCCAGTTTGTAGTGGAATTTGTATCATCGTACTTATTTCACCAGACAGCGCTTTTAATCTTTTTGAGTCGGGATACCACTCGCTTTTCATCCTCTTTTTAATTCAATTCATTGTATTTTTGCATTTGTTGACATACTTTTCAATCGTTGTGCGTTGGGGAGCTCTTGCTTTTTCTATCGGTACTTTGATCTTGATTGATTCTTGTGCAGCGCCGTTTCTGCAAATTATATTTCTTATGTTTAATAAAGTATTTGGCGAAACAGGTTTCCTCTTGCCTCTATTTTATTTAGCTCTCTTGAGTTGCTTTGTTCTACAAATATTGATTGTAAAACGTTTGCATCAAATTGCCTCGGAAGAATGAAAAATCACGTTTGCTGGACTTACTTTCGCAGGAAAGCCTGCTTCAACTTGAGGCCAGCTACTTGAACTGCTTCAAAAGCCCGATCATATAAATCTGAACGTCTAAAGAAACCATGAATCATATCTTCATAATTAATATGCTCAACGTTATTCCCGTAATGCCGCATTTGTTCTATATATTGTACTACCTCAGAATAAAGGGGGTCGTACCCTGCTGTAATTACCATTGCATCAGGTAACCCCTGTAGGTCTTTACAACGTAATGGAGAGGCATAAATATCACGGCCAGCCGATTCATCAGGAAGATATTGCTCCCAAAACCACACCATGG
>JAJDEK010000112.1 GCA_029259875.1 Planctomycetaceae bacterium | reverse complement strand
ATTCGCACTAAGAACTTGAAGAGCAATATCTTTGTCGGTCAACCTTTCAATACGGTAGGAATCCCCAGTAATTTTGTTATTCACAAATGTGTGGTTGGGGAATTCAACTTTGAAGTCGTCATCTGATAACGGAGGATTGACTTTCCAATTTTCAAATACGACCTCATGTCGAGCTGTAGTCGGATACTCCGTCTTATCTGGATCTGAGTCGCCTTTACCGACGCGAAAGCTTTCATAGACACCACGACTAGGCACAAAAACACCAGCGTAGGCATTTTTGTAGTCGAACGTCAATATTCTGGTATATTCAATCCACTTCCCTTCGGGAGGACGCCTGAGATTAGCAGACCGTTTGACTGCTACAAAGTTCAACGAAGGAGCCAACCAGAATTTCTGTTTCCATTCGAGCTCATTTACGAGTACCGGCTTTGTTTCGACAACGATCACAGGTACTCCATCGATTTTATCAGTGCCAACAATACTGGCTTTGTCATTGGCAATCCATTGAAGAATCGACTTATGAAAGTAATATGTCAGGTAAACACGTGGTTTGATTCTCCATTGAGTACCTTCAGGTTTTGAATGAATCAAAGCATTTCCTGCTTTTCCTTCTTGGCCGGTTATTTCTCGTAGTTCCTCTCCATTGAATACACCTTCTAAACGCTTGGGAGGTCTAGCTGGGGCAACTGTAAGGCCACCATGATTTCCAGTAGTCCCATCTAAGTAGGGGATATCTCCGTCTTCTATAAAGTGAAATCGAGCGCCAAACTCTTGCTTGACATCCATAGTCACATTCGATTTCATAATAATTTTACTATCGAGAGGTGATTGCTCCTGAGTATTGAGACGAATATGTACTGAGTAGCTCTTGAAAGTACTCTCTAAATCAGTGAGTGCTTCAATGACTTCTTCTTTAGTAATATTGCTCAATTCGTCTGCTCTAACAGACACTGGCGCAACTGTGATAATAAAAAGTAAAGCGACAACTTGGTAAACCCGAGTTTGCATAGATCTAGACCAAACAACTAACAACCAACATGGACATAGGCACTTAGCAGACGAGCATTAAACGCTTGCAGAAAAAGTTCAACTACTTGGTTGTTCACAATCCGTTTGTGTGGCAACCCTCACTCCTGAACCGCACGTTCCTTGTGTTGTAGTACACAGAGAGTCACAACTTCCGTTAACAACATCACCAGTTTTGACTGTTGCACAAGAATAGCCAGAAGCTACCACAGAGCAATCTGTCCATGTTTCCACGATTTTTCCATTTCTAATTCTAGGGGCACGGCAGTCACCAAAAGTCGCGGTGGTTTTCGTTATAGAAATACATTTAGCTGGATTGCTAGCTGAAATTGAGCAGGTGGATTCATTAGCTGGACAGGGATTATTATTGGGATCTTGATTAATGATACAATTTGCAGTGAATTTTTTGGTATGCGTACATGCGTTGTCGCCACCAGCAAAATGCAGGCTCGATAAAACAACAGGCTTATCTAAATGAGGAGAAGAATGCAGGACTAGAAGTGAACCCAAAAAGAGGGCATTCAAAACAACAACCGAAATCAATATTCTGTTGAACATTCAATAATTCTCCAAAATCTCAATAGAAATAGTATCAGAACATAATTAAGTACCAATCTCGCACGGCGTAGTCTCGGGCTTATTTTGCTTTTCACCGCACGTGCCATATTCGACGCATGTGGACTCTGGACATGCCCCATTGACTTTGGCTCCTCGTTTACATTTGATACAACCAAAAGTCTGGGGCTTTAGGTCACAGTTAAAACCTCTACCACTACCATTAGGGCCGTTACCAACACACTGCTCATGCGTCTGATAGTGATGTTGCACACACATACCAGCATCATTGGGATCTGCAGCACAAAAGATTGTCGTTCCTCCAGGACAGTTGCTCGGGCTAGTATCAACACAAGCCTTGGAATTTGCCTTCTCATGTGCACAGGGAGCCAGCCCGCCAATAAGAAGATGAGCATCGTGATCATTTACTGTGACCACACAATGATCGCCGCTCACCAGCTGAGTATGAACTACCACTGACATAAATAACGACAACGTAATCAACCAAGTGTGGAGACTTAATAGCCTCATAACAATCCTCCTGAGCATTAAGACTACAATTGCTTTTGACAAAGTTAAATTCGAAAAAATCATTCTGCTTTATTAGCAGGTGGCTTCAGGTACGAATCCAATGTTTCTTCCAGTTTATTATTGGGAATATCTATCGCCAGAAATTTGAGTTCTTTATCTAAGAGAATATAGACCGGAGTCTTATCTTCTGAGAAGTCATTCTCCCAAATTCGATTTATTTTGCGATCAGTCTTTTTGGTAAGCCCCGAAAAAACGAACTTTAGCTTCCACCAGTTCCTGCTACTATAAAAAGAGGATCCGCGCTTCTTCATTTCAGCTAAATATTCTGTCCAGTCTTCAATCCAGAAACTCACAATTTTAAAATCGTCTCGATCTTGATACTTTTTAAAAATCCGCTCAATAGCGCGGAGGTTCTGCTCATAATTCTTATCATTTAGTTTCCAGTAAGTGAGCAGAATGAAGCTACCTTTATTTGATTCAAGGTTACTAACACTGCCAGCACAGGTGAAACCTTCAATAAATGGTGCTTTCTGGCCAACTTTAAATCGTTGCAGATCCTTGTTTGTACTAGTTGGCTTTGGTGCTGCAAGTGTCTTGAGTTCCGAGGAAGATTTAAGCTGAATCTCTTCAGAAATTAAGAAAGTAGGCTGAACAAATATGGCTAAAAAAATCAGAATCCAGTAGCGACTAGCCTTCAGTATCATCGCATGATCCAATCATATAAATGTTCGACTACATTTTGTTGTGAGTGATCATAACACACAAAAGAACACACCCCAAATGTACACACTAGTAAACTTTCATTAGAAATGCAATAGTACATTACTTCTTATGCTTAATAATCTGGTAGATTCCTCATCATGATTGAATAGGCAATCACTATTTCAAGCCCTTTTGTTATCAGGTGCAGTCAAGAATTGATTCTTCATTTTGTACTTATAGTATATTGGTAATATACAAGAGCAATTTACACTCGAAACTCAGTTAATCAGGAAGCACAAATCATCATGAATTCTTTTGCGCTCTCTCACCTGAAAATGGAACTGATCGGCATGATCGCCGCGGTTTTCGCTCTTTCATGTTCTATCGAACATTCATGGAGTGCAGAGAAGAAACTTCAACGTCCCAACATCTTATTGATCGTCGCCGACGACTTGGGCTATAGTGACCTGGGATGTTTTGGAGGTGAGATAGAAACACCCCATTTGGATTCGCTAGCAGCAAAAGGAGTTCGACTCACACAATTCTATAATACGGGACGTTGCTGCCCTTCGCGCGGCACGTTAATGACAGGTCAATATCCTCACCGAATCGGGTTGGGACATATGACAAGAAATCTCAACCAGCAAGGCTATCAAGGACACATTGCCGATGAGGCAATTACCGTCGCACAAGTCCTGCAGCGTGGTGGCTATCGAACATTTCTATCCGGCAAATGGCATTTGGGAACAGAAGATCCTACGAAACTCGGTTTTGAAGAATTTTACGGCACACTCGTCAGTGCGAAAACATTTTGGGACGTCAATCATTTCACACGACTCCCTGTATCTCGGGCAACGCATACCTATCCTAAAGGTGAATTTTATGGCACGGATGCTGTCACTGATTATGCGATTGACTTCATGCGAATGGGCAGACGAACCCCCGATCAGCCTTGGTTTTTATATCTGGCATATAATGCGCCTCACTTCCCACTACATGCTCCGAAGGAGGATATCCTCAAATATGCAGACCGTTATCATATTGGCTGGGATCAAGTTCGCGAACAACGGCTTGCTCGTATGAAAAAACTGGGTATTGTTCCACAGAACACAAAGCTCTCACCTCGATCGCGCTATTGGGATTGGGGTGAGTCTGAAGCACGTGTGAATCCGGCCTGGGATTCGTTA
>JAJDEK010000111.1 GCA_029259875.1 Planctomycetaceae bacterium | reverse complement strand
TCGAAACGACAATACGCTTCTTCCCAGATTTCATCGCAACACTCCATTCCTGGATGCCAATATATGACATCCGAAGATGACTCACTAACTTGATTTTTCATAATTGCCTCGATTTAAAATCATTATCAGTGGAGATCTATTAGAAAACTAACGAAGAATCTGATTCAAGAGTCAACATCTACTAGTACTTTTTATTTGGTAGTAATGGTGCAAAATTATTTTGAGAGAATCTTCACATGTCAACAGTGGACCATATAGGCATGAATTTGTTGGAGCATTTTCATTTCATTAAATGTTGTGAAGTCTCAACCATAGAAGTGAGTTTTTGATGTTTCTCATTCAAAATTTCAAGAGATTCTTTCTGCGTTGGATCAAATAAGTTTTTTTCTTCGGAAACTTGTTCAACGCTCCAAATGGCAACTACTTTCATGAGTACGAAAAAAATCAGCGTTTGCATCACTGTGAAGAGTGTAAATGCTCCCGCAATCAAGCGTGACCAATGCAGAGTAATCTTGCCCGTTGTAGCAAACTCCACTATACCTGGCCACAGGAATCCTATGCTCAGTCCGCTGAAGAGAACAACCATTGCGGCTAGAGATTTACCAGAAAACAGACTGGCAACAACGGATGACCAGAATCCTACCGATTCGTCACGACGTGAACTGAGTAAAGCCATCCGGTTTGCGAGTGCTGAAGCGAGTAGTAACGTAATACCAAACGAACCAACGAACTGGCAGACCACAAACCGATAGATCATCCATTCTTCAAGTCGATGATTTTGGAAATAAAACTCTGTTGGATAGGCCGCCAGAACCAGGATGAATAACATACAAAGGGAAAAACCTGTCAAGAAAATCTTTTCAGGTCGATAGCACAGTACTCCTTCACCGATTGCTTTCAGGAAGCGGAACCCGTCCCAAAGCGCACTCAGCTTGCTTTCCCCAATCCGTTCTTCATATTTCATCGGAATTTCTATAATCCGCAAATCATTCATTAAGGCGCGTGCACTCATCGCCGGGGTGAAATGCAATCCATCAGGAAGCGGATAAAGGTGTTTCAGCGCCGATCTGCGCACGACCCGCATGCCACTCGCCGTATCCGTCACTTTTCTGCCACATAATAAACCTAGCAGAAACGCGAACATTCTGTTACCTGCTTTGCGGATTACCGGCATTTGCGAGTCTGCACCAAGCCGCGAACCGAGTGCAACATCCGCATTTTCATTAAGAATAGCCTGACATAGTTTGGAAAAGAATCGTGGATCGCAGGTGCCATCTGCATCAAGAAAACCAACTAGATTTCCACGTCCGCGTCTCCAGCCTTCTTTGATGGAAGCCCCATATCCCCGATTATCGTCAAAAACGATAACTTGCACATCATCGAAGCTTTGAGCAATTTCAGCCGTCCGGTCGGTTGATCCATCACTGACGACAATAATTTCTACACCATCTAAGCCAGTCGTCTGTAGAATCTCTTCTCTGGCTTCCAAGCTTCGAGAGACCGTTGCTCCTATCGCATCTTCTTCATTTAATGCGGGAATGACTATTGTAAGCCATTTGTCATTCATAGTTTACAACTCATTCTTTTTAGAATCGGATCTTCTCAATACAGATTAGCCTCAGGAATTGAGACCCTAGTCTCTTAGGTAATCTACTTGTGTTTAATATGCCACCTATTTCATAATAGGGCCATTAAAGGGTATGGTCAAAGAAAATGCCCGGATTCTGAAAATCCAGACGTGGATCTAAGTCTAGAAATTTTAGTTAAAAACATCTTGATTGGACTGAGCAGTCGATATTGAGTAAAAGACTCAAAGCACCACCTTGCTGGTCTGGTCAGGATACACTCCATGAAAATCACTCTGATTCTATTAACCTGTTATGTGTTAGCCGCGCTGTTGCTTCTCACTAAACTGGTCCCCAACCAATACATTCGTTTCAAAATCTTGAATCGAATTCGTCGCGCGTTTCGAACATTTAGCTCTCCCAGAACATCAGTTGTAACGGTTTTTATTCTCAGTTTTCTGCTTTCGGCTGGAATTTCCAGCTATAAAAAACCAGTGCCTCGGGTTCATGATGAATTTAGTTACTTACTCGCTTCCGATACATTTTCTCAAGGCAGATTGACAAATCCGACACACCCTTTCTGGAAGCATTTTGAATCATTCCACATTGTCCATCAACCAACCTATGCTTCAAAGTATCCGCTCGGCCAGGGAGTGTTTCTCGCTGTAGGACAAGTACTCACAGGACGCCCTATCGTTGGAGCCTGGCTGAGTGTTGCGCTGGCGTGTGCAGCCATTTGTTGGATGTTGCAGGCCTGGGTTCCACCGCGATGGGCATTCGCCGGTGGTCTCTTGTCCGTGCTCCACCCCATGATATTACTATGGGGACAAAACTATTGGGGCGGAGCCGTTGCTGTCCTCGGTGGCGCATTGTTGTTTGGCGCCTTGCGCCGCCTCATGAAACAACCCCGATCACGCACGGCATTAATATTAGGGATGGGACTATTTATTCTGTCTGTCAGCCGACCATTTGAAGGATTCCTAACAGCCATTTCAGCAGCAGTCATATTATTGATCTGGATGGTGAAACAAACAGAATTTCCCAAAATGGTTTTATTTCGCTCAGTGCTCTTACCATTGGCAGTCGCCTCTTTGTGTATCTCAGGAGCTCTCGCGTATTACAATTTTAATGTAACCGGAAATGCCTCTCGGTTCCCCTATCAGGTGCATGAAGAAACTTATTCACAAACTCCTCTTTTTCTTTGGGGAACACCACGCAATGTGAATGTCTCCAACCCACATTTGAAAAAATTCCATACCGAATGGTCATTTGAGATGTATCGAAAACAGCAAGATCTGAGTGGGTATCTGGATACTGTTTCACTAAAAGCATCGAGACTCATCGGCAACTTGATCGTTTTTCCTCTGGGTGTTCTCTTACTGATATTACCCTGGATCGTAAAAGAGCGCTGGGGATGCATTGCTGTGACAATCGTGCTATTGATTAGTCTCATTGATCTGTTTGGGGCAACTTTTTTTCAACCGCATTACCTGGCACCGGTGATTCCACTCATTTTTTTCATTTTGATTCAAGGTGCGCGCCAATGGCGCGTTGCCTGGTGGCAAGATCGTCATCGGGGACCTGTATTCGTGTTTGGTCTTAGTTTGATCTTTGTTGCCATGAGCTTCACCAGGATTTGGCTTTTCACTTCAACTCCAGATCTCCCTGCCCACTATCAAATTGCACTACAACGGTCAGAACTGATTGAAAAATTGAAAACCATGCCGAAGAAAGACCTTGTGTTTGTCAAATATTCGGACGACCATGACCCTCATTTCGAATGGATTTATAACCGGGCAGACATTGATGATGCTGAAGTGGTTTGGGCACATATTTTAGACGAGGAAGCAAATAACAAGCTTATCGAACACTTCGCAGATCGAAAGGTCTGGATGATCAATGCGGACGCCAAGCAGGTTAAACTGAGCCCGTTTCAACACAAATCCTCAGAAAAAAAGTCTGCGGATACACTGCAAAAGAATCCAGATTGATCATCTTTGAATAGTTCGAATGAATACAGTCACAGCATTTGTGCCCTTGATGCACTGAGACCAATGCATGCAACAAATTCCTGTAATTCAGTCGTAAGCTGAAGCAACCTAAATAATTATTTTGCCTGGACGCTTTCGTTGCGGCGAGATGAAACATCAACTCCTGATCTACTAAAGCTAATCGCCTGTGATCCAGACGTCCCGATCATCACCGTTTCTATGAGAGGCTTGTCAACTTCGCTCTCTGACATCCATTCGACAAGAAAATTGGCTCCGGATCCACCAGAACTATTACGGTCTTCGACTAAGAATTCAATCGTCTGCAGAGGAGCTAACTTAATCTTTTGCTCAAGATACTTCTTAACCAGTTTACCTTGCGTGTTATAATACTCGATCGAGTTCAAGTAAACCGGCTGATCAAGATCGATATTGCGTATACTGAGTGTTGTTTCAAGGAGCAATGGTGATCCACCGTGATAGTAAATGTGCGAATAGGATGGAACATAAACTAGTTGGCGAATAGGCAGTTTCTCCAATGAAATATTTCCCGCCTGAAAGTCATCCAAATTTGGTGGCTCATAACTCGACGGCGGCACATATTGAAGTCGGTCTTCGATTTTTGCAAGACGATAATCAAGGTAGAGAGCCCCTCCGACAATGACGCCAAATGCGAGGAACACTAATAGAAACAGACCAATCCAATTATCCAACAACCACAGCAACCCGGTTGAGTACTCTTTTTTTTGCTGCCTCATAGTGCATTTTCTTTCCTTGTTTATGGAAGATATTTTTTCAATTCATCGAGTCGCGCATTACAGTTTTGCACAAGAGTTTCCAATTGTTGATCTGACTGCCCGGCCGCATCAATCATGGAACGATAATATTGAATAATTTCATTCGGACTGGCGCCAAAATGTCCCCAGAATTCGCTTTTGTTTTCTGATTGCAAATCGAAGAGCATGGCTTCCAAATTATGAAGTTTATCAGCCAACTCAATGGCACGCGCACCTAGTGTCGCTTGTTGCATGACTTCGATATGATCTTGTTTACGGTCACGCCAACTCCGTTTTTCACCGCTGATCGATTCTTTTTGCTCTGTCATTTCACTGACATACTGAATCACTTCTCCAGAAAAATGCTCTTTCAGTTGCTCAATTGTGAAATCGGTATCCTCAACGACATCATGCAGAACTGCAGCAGCGAGAATGTCCTCATTATGAAAGCCGGCCTTCGTTAAAATCAGGCACACGCTCATCGGATGAGCAATATAGGAAATTCCTGAAGATTTTCGCTTTTGAGATTGATGAGCAACTGCGGCCAGCCGGATCGCGTGTTCGACCACTGGGGAGTGAAGAATTTCCATAACTGAGTTTCGGTCAACGTCCGTTCGAAGGTTCCTGCGAATGCCTGAACTGATTGAATCGAGTATACTCCCAATGTCGGTACAGGGCTGATTTCTTTAATAAATTTGACTGCGTGTCTACCGCTTCCACCTTTCCATCATGAATCAATACCACTTGATCCGCATTGCGGAGTGTTGCAATCCGTGACGGAATGATAAATATTGTGCGATTCTGAAAAATCCGTGAGTAAGCATCTTCCAGGAGTGTTTTTGTATCCTCGTCGAGTGGTCCCTCAGGTTCTTCTATGATCAATAAAGCAGGCTTTCTTAACAAGGCCCTTGCTAAACCCAAACGGAAGCACTCACCGACCGTTAATTCTTCACCATTCTGTCCTAAAGCAGTCTCATACCCTTGAGGTAAATTTTGGATAAATTGATGCGCGCGTGCCTCTTTTGAAACAGCAATCACTTCCTGTAATGAATAACGCTCATCACCACAACGAATATTTTCTTTTACCGTTCCTGTCAGACAGATATCATTTCCGCCAACATAAATGGCTTCCGCTCTCAGTGATTCTAAAGTTACCCAGGCACTGTCTTCGCCGTCCATAAGAACCCGTCCTGATTTTGGTTCAATGAATCGTGGGATCAGGTAACTCACAGCACGCGGCGCGAGTGCTTCCAGAGAAACAAAAGCAGTACTCGTTCCCGCAGGGATTTTCAAATCAAATCCACTGAGGATTTCCGGCTCTTGTGAGGATAAGCGATAACTCACATTCTCAAATTGAAGCGACTGTGACAAAGGCTCCAGAAACTTAGCTCCCACAGCCTGACTCACTTCAGGAATCTGGTTGAGGTATCGATACACTGAACTCGCAGCAATATTGGCCTCAGAACGGACCCCAATCAGTTCGTAGAGCCCATTGACTGGTAAGTAGAAGAACGCAAAGATGCCCACTAACAAAACCGCCGCAGAGAATGGCAGGCTCTCTGGGTTCAGCAACACTTTATAGCCAACTAAGAACACAACCAGACAAGAACAGAATA
>JAJDEK010000012.1 GCA_029259875.1 Planctomycetaceae bacterium | reverse complement strand
TTACATGCGTCATCGTTTTGAATTTACAGAACCGCAACTCGCGATTTTGACAGAGCTATGGTTGCGTGGTCGTCAAACGATGGGTGAATTGCGAGGCCGAGCCAGTCGTATGGTACCAATTGAATCCTTAGACCAACTGCGGGTGGAATTTAAGGGACTTCTTGACCAAAAACATGTACAATCTAATGGAAGTATTGAACGGCGCGGCATCGAAGTCGATCACGACTGGTATAAAGAAAGCGAAGGAAAAAAAATAGGATTTGAATCCTCAACCGAAAGTGAGTCAGTTGAAAACGAAAGCACATCCCATACGCAACCTGTAGTAAAAACCACTTCGAGTGATGAGAGCATCGTGCATAATTCAATTGAACAACTACAGGCTGAGAATCAATCGATGAAACAACAGATTGAAATGCTGACAGAATCGTTTCAAACACTCAGTCAACAGTTGACAGAACTAAAACAGGAACTCGGTAGCGAGTAGTAAAAATTTAGTACTATGCAGATTGTAAAACGGAAGCAATCAATCAAAGACTCAATTCTCGAACCTGCTTACCAGTACATGTTTACAAATACAGGAAAGAGCTAATCTCTGTCCTATTTTGAGAAGATTGGCGTTTTTTATTTAATATCCATCAACATTTGTACTGAATTCGTATAAAACCAGGATAAGAACCACTTTCCGAATAAATTTTACTTAAATTTTTTGAGGACAAAAATGCTTTCGATTTCTCGTGTTAGCCTACTACTCTGCGTGCTGATCATCACTGTCGGCTGTCAGAAAGGCTCAGAACCAAGCAGTGACAAACAAACATCCTCGTCAACCGAACCGTCCACTCAAAAAACTTCAGATGATCCAACATCTTCGCCTACAGACACTGCTAAGGCTTCTGAAAAGGAAACCGAAAAACCAAAAATTCCCGAGCTCCCCAAATCGGTCAAAGGAAACTGGGTTTTAATGTTGCCGCAGCGTGAGCAGATGATGCCACTCTATCTATATAAAATCGCTCCTGCTGAAACGGCTAAAACGGATGAAAATAAATCGGCGGAGAAGCCCGCAGCACAAGCAGTTGAATTACTTGCTAAAGGACCAGATGTTGCACCAGCTAAAATTGTGTCTTCTAAAGCCACTGAAACAACCGTTGAATTTGATGAGAGTCTGCTAAATGCTGGAAAAGAATTTCTTCGTTTGAATTTTCAGGGAAAACTGCAACTAGATCAGGGAGTGATTCTGGGAAATATTTCCTTCAACAGCGAAAACTGCACACCAGCGATTTTACTACCAACTGCAGAAACGGATTTTAGCAAAATCAAAGGCCCAATGCCTTCACCCGGTGCACAGGAATTAATGCAGGCAATGCAATCTCCTGATCCCTATAAACAATTGAACGATTTCACGATCAAGATGAAATCCGTCCCTCTGATTATGGACGCCTATCCCGCATTGATGGCCATTGCTCTCAGCCAGAAAAAAGATAAAAAAACAATCGAAGAAATTATTAGCCGTTATTTGGAAACCGCTAATCTCTGGGGAACACGACAAGAGGCTAACTCTTTAATCAGCGTTGGTTCCATGCTAGCAAGGAGTGATACTGATTCCGATCTGGCTGTGAAATATCTGGATCAGGCAGACAAATTGATCAAAGACGGAGTAACTCCACTTAGTGGCTGGAAATTAGAAATTGCCTTAGCCAGAGCACGTGCTGGATTAAAGTCTGATAACCCTGAGCAGATTCAGGCAGCTGGTAAACTACTCCAGGATGAATTGAAAGAACATCCTCACGATCGTCAACTCTTAACAGAACTCGTCTCCTATGAGAAATCGCATGGCAGCATTGATAATGCAATCGATCACTTAGGGGTTTTAGCAGGCTCTCCACTAACCGGTCGTGAACGACAGCTCATTGCCGTTTCAAAACAAAATCCTGAGGCTGTCAAATATGAACATCCTTTGGATACACTGACGACTCTCTGGAAAGAAAAAAATGGTTCGACAGACGGCCTTGATGAATATCTGACAAAATCATTCAAACGTTTTCTTCAAAGCTTTGTCTCTAAAGAAGCAAAAGAGGTTGATTTAACGAAAGGGAATCGCGTTTCTCTGATTGAGTTGTTTACGGGTGCATCCTGTCCTCCCTGCGTTGCCGCTGACTTGGCAACAGGTGTGATTGAAGCATCATTCCCACACTCCAAAGTCATTGTTTTGCGATATCACCAACATATTCCTGCCCCCGACCCACTGACGAACACCGACGCTGAAGCTCGGTTTATTCTTTATAATCACGGTGGTACACCTTCTACGAATTTGAACGGCCAACCGATTTCCGGAGTCGCCGGTGGAGTAGAACAGGTTGATTCGTCTTATAAGCAAATTCTGGAAGCTCTGATCCCAACTCTTTCTGAAAATACCGATGTCAAAATCGATTTGTCTGCTGCTGCTAAAGATGGCAAGTTAGAGTTAAAGGCAAACGTGACTGGGACAGAGAAAATCAAAGAACCACTTCGCCTCGTCGCAGTACTCGCGGAAGACGAATTGCAATTTCAAGCCCCTAACGGAATCAACGTACATGATATGATTGTGCGGTCAATGTTAAGTGAGCCGAATGGCTTTCCTGCCGTTGATGGTAAATTATCTCTGAATAAAACGTTGCCACTAAATGATTTCAAAAGCCGCCTCACAGATTATCTGTCAGCCTTTGAAGAAAGATCGGGAGCGAACTTCACCGGTGCTCCCTTAACTCTGGAAAAACTCCACTTAGTCGTATTCGTACAGGGAGAACTTTCGAAAGATGTCTTTCAGGTTGCTTCAGTACCAGTATCCGGCACGATTGCTTACAAAGCCGCCAAGCCGGAAGCGAAACCCAAAAAGGAAAAACCGGCTGCTGCACCAAAGCCCGCTGTGAAAACGGAGAACTCAAAAGAAAAAGCAGCAAAACCAGAAGCAAAGCCTGAAAAAAAGGAAAAGTAATAACCGCCTATTTCACTTGGCTTTCTAGCAAATTAAAACAAGGCATGGAACACCCATGCCTTGTTTTAATTCAAGCCACTTTCAGCCTAGGAGACTGTTCACTCTTCATCAGCAGGTGGCGTGGGGACCAACTTCTCCACAACACTGCTGCTACTGTTTTCTGTTTCTAAGACTGGCTTCCCATCTAATGACAGCTGCGATGTTCGTGAGGGCACAGGGTCGTGATGAATTCGACGATACTTTGGAGAAGTAAGTTTCCCCATGCGTGTATCTCGCTGATCCATGATCACACGTGCTGCTTCTCGAACTTCTGCATCACTTAGCCGGCTCAAGTTGCCTAATTCTGCCAATGGTTCCAGTATTCGCGTCGCCTTTGTGACAGTGCTCTCCATCAGGATAATGTCTAACAAATCACGCCGCATACCTTTCATTGAAGCAACTTGCTCTTTAAATCGATCTTGTAGATCTGAAAGTACTTCCAACGTTTCAACGGCATCAACAACGCGTCCTGTCTCTGCCAGCAGTTTGGTCTGAATCGCCATCATTGACTGCAAGTTCGTACCAGCCTCTGCAATATTCAGTTCGTCATCAGTCAGAATATTTTGTAATGATACAAGTTGTTGTGCACTTTTTTGTGCGGCTGCAATCGGTTCTGTCTGAGCTACCAAACTATCTTGCAGTGCAATCATTTTCCGACTGTTTTCACGAGCGACTTCCAACTGCCCAGACTGATCAATAAGATGCTTTTTAAATTCTACAAACTCATTAAAGGCAAC
>JAJDEK010000110.1 GCA_029259875.1 Planctomycetaceae bacterium | reverse complement strand
TTTGAGCCAGCACTTTTTCCTTTACCACCAGGCCAACTCTTGAAATCACACACAGGCGTATCAGCATAGATACAACTGACCTTCTCTGGGTTTGCCATCGCCCAATTATAAATAAACAGACCTCCACGACTCACGCCTTCCAATGCAACTTTTTGTTGAAACCTGTGTTGCTTTGTTAAGTATTTATAGAACTTATTCCCATATTCGATTGCCTGAGGTGACCCAAACAGATTGGCAACATCGATGTAGGCAATATGAAAACCTTTTTTCAGCAGTTCCACATCCATTTCATAATGAAAATCTGGAAAACGAGCGCGCCAAACCCAGGGTTTTCTGAATGCGATTTTTGTTGGGACCACAACATAACATTTACGGTTGTCTATCTCAAAATGAAACCGCTTGAAACCATGCCACACATCTTGTCTGCCCGCCCATTCAGATTCCCCTGAGTCTTTTGTGGAGGCATATACTTCATATTCCGGTGGGGTCAAAACTACTATCACAGCAGCAATGAAAAAAATGTGAAAAAATGGATGCAGTGATTTCATTTCCTGTCCTTTTGGTGACAGCTTGGCTATTAGGAAAGCAATTGCAGTATATATTGATTTCTTCAATAGTTAGCGTTCTAGGTAAATCTATTCAGTTAACAAAAGCTTCATCAAATTGTCGATGGGTAGTATTGATTTTACCGAATATAGGCTTTTCGGTTTTCTCGAAGCCTTTGCCTTATAGTTAAAGGATTATGGCTAAAAGAATTTTCTGACATATAGTTTAGGCAACCAAATATCAAATTTAAACTGTTGCGAGAATCTTATGTTTGGATTCTTGTATGGAAGTATTACTTGATTCCATACCAAATCGCATTTGTTGAAAAGAAGTACCTATTCAGAGAAGACGAGTTCCTACTATGTCTTTAATTCCAGCTACGCATACGACAGAGACATTGACCAAACGGTTTTCCGATCCGGTGATTAACTCTGTAATTGATGTATTTAAATATTTTGTGGGCACCACTGCCGAATTAGTGAAAATTGTCCCAGTACATGAAGCGCCCCGCTATGATAACAGTTCAGCCATTGAAGTGAATGGTCCGGGGAAAGGCATTGTTGTCATTAATGTTCCCCGTGAACTAGTTTCAAAGGCAGTTTCTTTACTCATTGATGAATCTTTGGCTGAAGATGACCATGTTTTGACCGACTTTGTCTGTGAATTGTCAAACATGATCGCAGGTCAAGCTAAAAAAGCGGTCGATCACATGGGATTCCTCTTAGGTCACCCGACAGCAATTGAATCAGAGTCCATAAATACCTTATATCCTCCCGAAGCTGGTTCGCAGTGTGGTATTTTTAATACTGGGATTGGTCCCATCGTCGTCCATTTTGGATTTGTTGGGCAACTTGGCGAGATTGTTGATTATGATGAAGAGCAAGCTGACAAAAAACGCGTCCTGATTATCGAGTCTGATGAGATGGATCGTGCTCTGTTTGAAGGGTTATTACACGAACGTTACATCGTAGAATGCGCAGCGTCGGTTGAAGAAGCTTTTATGGAAGCAGCACTGAATACTCCTGACCTGATTCTACTCGATATTGATTCGTCTGATGGAAATCATGCTGAATCTGTTAAACACATCAAACAATCACCATTTACTGGTGATGTTGAAGTCCTGGTAATGACAGCAAATCGTTCAACAACCGCCATCATTCAGTCATTTAACCATGGCGCCACTGACTACATTCTCAAATCAGACTTCACAAAACAGATCTTAGTTGGCAAAATAGAACGTGCATTCGGAAGACCGCCGGGTGTGAAAGAAGAAGTAGCGTCTGTCAACTGAAATACCTATTTTTGTATTAAGATCCTTTTCATAACCCCGGTTTATTAGCCGGGGTTTTTTGTTTGCTGGTTCCCTATTTTTGGAGTTGTAAGTTGGATTTGAAAGGAAAAGTGGCCGTCATTACCGGCGCCGCAGTACGTATAGGGCGTACTATGGCTTTAACTTTGGCAGAATCAGGCGTTGATATCTGCATCCATTATCGTTCTTCTAAACAGGAAGCAGAGCAAACATGCAAGGATATCCAACGACTAGGGCGCAAAGCAGTTGCGGTTTCAGCAGATCTTTCAGATTCTCAAAAAGCAGCTAGTGAGGTCATCGACGCAGTCATTACCGAGTTTGGTAAGGTCGATATTTTGATTAATAGTGCTTCGGTTTTTGAAAACAAGTCCTTAATGGCTTCTTCAGAGGATGATTGGGATTCTCATTTGGATATCAATTTGAAGGCTCCCTATTTTTTGTGCCAGCAGTTCGCAAAATCGATTAAGCCAGAACAAAGAGGTCATATTGTCAATTTGGTTGACTGGAGAGCTCGAAGAGCTGGTATCGGTCATTTGCCATACCGGATTTCTAAGGCTGGATTGGTGACTTTAACAGAATGCCTGGCGCTTGAGTTGGCTCCCGAAATCCAAGTGAATGCGATTGCCCCTGGTGCAATCCTTCCGCCACCAGATCAAGATGCATCTTATCTCGAAAAACGAGCAGAGCAAATTCCACTGCAACGCGCAGGAAGTCCCCATGATGTATGCCAAGCTCTGCTCTACCTGCTTCAATCTGACTTTGTGACGGGTGAAGTGCTGACCGTTACAGGTGGAGAACAATTATGAAACAAAGAATTTTGTTCTTTCATTAATCAGGAAGATTGGGTCTTGAGTATAGCGTTTTTCACGACTTCCATGGTACGTTTCTGGCGTTGCTGAATTGATTGCATCACTGATTTGAGATGTGCGAGTGACTGCTCGTAGTTATGATATACATCAATAACCCTCTTCGCGATTTGCTGTTGATTCACTTCATCAATTTCAAAAGTCCAATCTTTCAGCCCAATATCGTACCACATTTGCCCCTTAATCGTGTCTGTAGGCTGTCTGACGTAAAACCCGGGAGTTCCATGCGCACACGCGATGATGGGAGAATGGCATTCCATACTCACAACTACGGCGGCATCACGATAGAGTGAACCGGCTTCATCTGGTAGCCAATAATTATCGTGAGCAACAACCATTGGTTTGACATCTGGGGGAAGTGGATCGATCACGAGCGGACGAATAATTTCGGTTTGATAGGTCATTTCAGGGCAGACCACTACTTTTTGACCTGTTGTACGTACCCATTCTTGAATTGCTGCCCGCAGTTTTGCATGATCGATTTCCTGGTATTTTTGGTTAACGGCTTCTACTTCACGGATTTTTTCTTTTGACCAACGTATTGATTTGTGAATTTTGTGATAAGGCGTGAATCTGAGTCGGGGAACAGCACAGAGATAATTACCTTTCTCTAGCTGGTTTTTCCGCTGAAACGCTATTGTTTTGAGATCATCAGTCAAATCAATGGCAAAAGTGGCATCTGGGGCAAAATCCTGATGTGATGCAGTCACTTTTGCATCAGCTAGATTTTTGAGAGAATGTGTTTCGCGCGTGAAGATAAAGGCGGCTTCGGACAAAAGGCTATGTAACTCTTCATTTATATCAGAAACCGTGACTCCATAGATTCCATAAGGCTTTCCTGTCGTTTTTTTCCAAAAAGCCAGTTCTCTTCGTGAAACAACACTAGGCCCGGAGCCATGTAGAAAAAAGTCAGCCTCTTGAAATGCTTGTTCTAGAGGCTCTGAATTCAGTTTTCCATTCCTCTGAAGTCGTCCTTTCACAATTTTCAGGTGGGGAAACCGTTTTTTTAACATTGGCTCTACACCCCGATCAACACTATTGGGCCACAGAATGATCTCAAACTCGGGAGCGTATAATTCGAGTAATTTCAAAATTCCGGGAGTATGACCAATATCTCCAATATTAACAGTTTGCCACCCCGAGCGTAATAAAAGCGTCGGAGTTCGATTAGGTTTCGTTGTCAATTGAGAGAAAGCATCCAGTTGTGGAAGTAACCCACTATATAAGCCCCCTGCCAGACCTAGTGATTGATTTATAGATTGTTTTAACCACTTCCGACGAGAGATATTCTGTTGTTGATTCTTCATTTGAATTGATTTTTCTGTCTATTCTGAGTTCAGGGCATGTTTGTTAATAAATCAGTTATTTCTATTTTTAGAATAGCGCCCTTTCCGGTGCAATCCGTTGGTCTAACATTATATTGGACTTTACTATCATAACGGTAATGTGCACTCAATTCGCTCTATAGCTCATACTCGATTATTAATATGCCTGATCAAATCAACATTTCGGATTTATTATTACGAGCTATTATTGGCATTAATGATGAAGAAAGAGACAAAAAACAAGACGTGCTGATCAATTTGACAATGCAAGTGGATTTGAAAAGTGCCGGTAGATCAGATGACATTTGCGATGCAGTCAACTATCGCACCATTACAAAAGAGATTATCGATTTAGTAGAAAACTCGCAGTTTCAATTAGTAGAAAAAATGGCTCATGAAGTTGCGAAAATCTGCTTAAAAGACGAACGTGTACAACTTTCAATCGTCACGATTGAAAAGCCAGGCGCACTCCGATTTGCACGCTCAGTCGGAGTCACGGTTGAGAGAACCCGTGCGGATTTTTCCGGAGTCTGACATGAATCAGGTATTTCTGGCATTAGGAAGTAATATTCGTCCGGAATATTATCTTCCCAAAGCAGTTAGCTTATTGGGTGAATATGGCGTGATTCTGCGAAGATCATCCGTTTGGCAAAGCAGACCTGTTGGTGACCATAATCAAGCTGATTTTTTGAATGCTGCAGTGCTGATGGAAACGGCATTAAAAGCATCAGCGTTACGCTTGGATGTAATAGCTGAGATCGAAGGTCAACTCGACCGGGTTCGCGATCCTGATAATAAGAATGGTCCAAGAACCATCGACATCGATTTGGTTCTATTTAATGATGAGCAATTACAAATAGAGCAGCGAGTTATTCCCGATCCGGAAATACTCGATCGAGTATTTTTAGCTGTCCCCTTAGCTGAGCTTGATCCCCAATATTGCGTGCCGGGCGTGAAAAAGAACCTGGAACAGATTGCTATCGAATTAACATCTGTTGATGGGAATCAGTTAATACGCCGTAGTGATGTGCAACTTTAGGTATCACACAGAATCAATGCATCACCGGGGAGGCAAGCCATCTTAAAGAAGAGCCCTTGATCTTCACATTGAGATTTGTAGGCGGCGGGCATTTTCGTCTCTGTTTCGTCATCCCATTCGAGGATATAAGTCCGCTCTGATACTTTCTTGCCGCGCACTTCTACCACCATTCCTGTCCAGCCTTCGCAACAAATTTCTGGAAATTCCGGTACATAGACCCCTTCTTTTACCTGAATATTTGAGCCTGCTTTGATAGTTGAAGATGCCTTTTTACCCATAATTTATTTCTGCCAAAACATATTTTGTTTTTATTTTTTTGAGAAACCAATTGGCACGCCAGCGGACAGTGTATCGCTAATGCAGCATGGATTTCAATTGAAGTAGATCCATAACCCTCCCTTAGATGCAAGAATTTAACAATTTTTTGGTATTCATCCATTTGATGTGGCTTTTTTGCAACATACTCGCTGCAGATAAAGCGTTTTATTTTGCATCCTGTATCGTTATTACCACATAACGAAGATGCGTTTTTTTTACAGAAATAAACCTCCTTGCAGACATTTCTGAGCTATTGTTTTAGTGGATAAAACCCTCCCCTCTTGAATGAACTCTCCCGGCTATCTGCTGGTTTGCAGAATATGAAACTAACTAAAATTGGATCAATACTAATATTTTCAAGAGGACTGAAATGTTTACGCGGCATCGCCGACAGGCATTGAATCAAAAATCTGGTGAAAAACGCTCTGGCGCAACTTTAGTTGAATTGGCGTTTGTGGCTCCCGTCTTCCTGGCATTTGTGTATGGCATTTTTGAATTTGGCTATGCCTACGTGGTCTCAAACATGATTCAGGAAGCAACACAAGAGGGCGCGAAATTAGGTCGTCTTGAAGGTGTCACGACAGCCCAGGTGGAGACCAAAGTCAAATCGATACTCGACACGGTTTTCGATTCGAATCTGGCCACGATCATGGTCAAAAATGCCGGCCAGTTTGATACGGAAGGCGTAGATGTTTCACAGATTGATTTTTCTGCCCTCCCCGATATGAACTTAGCAGATGCAGAAAAAGCGCAGTTATTTATCGTTCGTGTAGAAGTTCCTTATAAAGATGTCCGTTTATTAAGTTCCTTTTTTGTTGACCCGGTAGAAGCCGCAGCGGCAGCGAGTCGCGAAGAGAGCATGATGTTGTCCGGACACACTGTAAGGCGTCACGAATAAGTCACTGCAACAATTTGTTCGCAGGAAATAAATTTACCGTTTTGGTAAGCCACTGTTTGCAGGAGTAAACTCATGCGTGTAATTCAAGACAAACGAACTAACTCAAAAAGAATATTTCTAAGCCGCCGAGGAGTGGCAGCTATGGAATTTGCTGTGATCGCGCCAGTTTTTATGGCGTTACTTCTTGGCATGGTTGCCGTCCGTCGCGCCGTACATACCACAACGATTATGGACGCGTCATTAGCACAGGCGGGACGATTGGCTTCGATGGATGCGGGGTTGGACTTACCTACAGGAATGAACTTGAATGACAAGATCATTCTTGATGTTCGTA
>JAJDEK010000109.1 GCA_029259875.1 Planctomycetaceae bacterium | reverse complement strand
AAGCCTTTGAGGACGATATTGAATTTTCTAATCCGGGAGGGATTCCTGGTTCCGAAAGCAGCTATACCGATTCAATCGACGAATTGTGTGGAGGGGGTTGTTGGGGATGGACTGTTTTGCCCACAGATCTTCTTTATACATCTTATTTAGCTGGTCCCAAAGAGCCACGCTTGGCGCTCGCTGTTTTGCACGAAAAAGACATTGGCTGGCAGATGGAATTGGAAGCAGGGGCACGTGTTGGAATTTTGCGTTATGGCTCTCTTAACGATAATGTTTTAGAAGGATGGCAGCTTGATATCGAAGGGGCTGGTCCTCCACGATTAAACATAGAAGAAGAACTTGATCTGGATGCTGCAGATTTTCGAGTTGGTGTTCCATTGACTTGGAGACGAGGGGCCTATCAAGCAAAATTTGCCTACTATCATACGAGTGCACATGTAGGTGATGAGTTCCTGGAACGTAATCCAGGCTTTCAAAGAATCAATTACGTACGTGATGCTTTCGTATTAGGGGGTGGATATTTTCCAGATCCCGATTTACGTCTCTACGCAGAAATCGGATATGCCTTCAATACTGATGGTGGTGCAGAACCATGGGAATTGCAATTTGGAGCTGAGTTCAGTCCGGCAGAACATTCCGGACTTCGTGGCGCTCCTTTCTGGGCGATAAACGGTTATTTGCGTGAGGAAGTTAATTGGGGTGGAAATGTCAATATGATGATTGGTTGGCAATGGCGCGGCGACCGCAATAACAAGCTCTTCCGAGTTGGACTTCAGTATTTCAACGGAAAATCAATGCAATATTCTTTCTTCCAGAATTCCGAACAGTTGTTTGGGTTTGGTACCTGGTATGATTTCTAGACCGCGCCCATTTTAACCATAGCGGCTTCTACATTAGCATACTTAATCCAAATGGTTCTGGTGACGCTATAATAAACCTGGATGCAGGCTAACTAATTCGCCATCTCGACAAACTCTGCTATAATACCTGTTTGCTTATTTGTTTCAGTAAACGGTCGTTGTGGAGAGAAAAAGATCTTATGGCGAGAGGGAAAGTCTATTTAGTTGGTGCGGGACCTGGTGATCCTGGTTTAATCACCATTAAGGGTGTTGAATGCCTTAAGCAAGCCGATTTGATTCTGTATGACGGGCTTGTTAATCCATTACTCTTGCAGCATGTTTCCTCTGAAGTCGAACGTACCTGCCGCGTTGCCGTAGGTTGTAATAACCGACGAATCTTACAGCAGGATGAAATCAACCAGAGATTGATCACTGCTGCCCGAGAAGGTAAGACCGTTGTTCGATTAAAGGGGGGAGACCCCTTTATTTTTGGTCGAGGAAGCGAAGAAGCGGTCGCCTTGCGAGAAGCAGGCATCGATTTTGAAGTGATTCCCGGAATTACAGCCGCAACTGCTGCCGCTGGTTACGCTGGAATCTCAATTACTCATCGCGATCATGCCTCTGCCGTCGCGCTCATTACCGGTCATGAAAATCCGGACAAAACAGACTCTGCTTTAGATTATGAAGTCCTGGCGAAGTTTCCTGGAACACTCGTGTTTTATATGGGCTTGCATAAAATTGAGTCGATCGTCAGTTCATTAATACAGGCCGGAAAATCTAAAAGCACACCAGCGGCTGTCATTAGTCGTGGAACAACACCTTTTCAAAAAACGGTGTGCAGTCACCTTTCTAATTTGCCAGACTCTGTGCAAAAAGCAGGTTTGGTCGCTCCTTCATTGATCGTGATTGGAGAATGTGTTTCTTTGCGTGAGCAAATCGCCTGGTTTGAGCAAAAACCTTTGTTTGGGCTGCGTATCGGGATTACCCGACCTTGGGAACAATCAGAAACAGAAATCAAACGCGCGCTTAAGTTGGGCGCTCAGCCAATTCTATTACCCACAATTAAAATCAGTGGCCCCACAGACTGGGAACCCGTTGATCACGCGATTTCACGGCTCAAAGAATATCAATGGCTGGTCTTTACGAGTGCTAATGGCGTCCAATATTTCCTGAATCGATTATGGGAAACGGGTTTTGATGCCAGACAATTATCACATCTGAAGATTGCCACAATAGGCCCCTCAACGGCCGAAGCTTTGAATGCATACCATCTGCGCGCGGATGTAATTCCACCACACTATCGAGCCGAAGAATTAGCTGCAGTGCTGAAGCCTCTGGTAGGTCAACAAAGGATTCTTTGGGCGGGAGCCAATCGGGGGCGTGAAGTACTACAGACGGAATTAGCAACAGTCTCCGCAGTCGTAGACAAAATTGTGGTTTATGAAAATCATGATGTGACAGAATGGGATTCAGAAAGCATGGGCTTGCTGGAATCAGGAGCGCTAGATTGGATTGGCTTAAGCAGCCCCTCGATTGCGCGGAACTTTAATCGCCTTTTAACAGAGAAAGCGCGCGAGCAACTCAGCAAAAAGATGAAGCTAGCCAGTATCAGTCCGGTCACGACTCAGGCTGCAAAAGAAGTGGGATTACAAGTTGACGCGGAAGCAGAGGAATATCATTGGGAAGGTATTTTTGATGCGATTCTGAAACAGGAATCCTCGACCTAGTACTGCCATTTTTTCTTTCTTCACAGTCGTCTTACAATTAGTTTAGCAAGCTCAAGTGTGTAGAGCACGTTTCTAAAAAGAGACTAAACCTGCTTAAGCAAGCCTCCCATCTGAACGAACGCGTTAACCCTTCGCTGCCGTCAACCAGCGATCAAGCTGATTTGCAAACGCTTGTCGATCCTTGGCGCTGAAGTTGGCTGGTCCTCCGGTAATCTGACCTTCCCCGCGCAAGTCATCCATTAAATCACGAACAGCAAGCCGCTCGCCAATGTTCTTATCGGTATAAAGTGCACCACGAGGATTGAGAGCCTGCCCACCTTTGGCGACCACATCAGCCGCCAGGGGAATGTCAGCCGTAATCACAAGATCTCCTGGCTGAGTTAACTCCACAATCCGCTGATCGGCTACGTTCAAGCCTGCAGGAACGAGCAGACTGTCAATAAACTCCGAACGCGGCGTACGCAAAGGCTGATTGGCAACCAGCGTTACTTTGACTTTTGTTCGCTTCGCGGCTCGAAACAACAACTCCTTAATTTCGATAGGACAAGCATCAGCGTCAACCCAAATTTGCATCTAGAAATCCTCAATCAGTGTTCCCCTCAATCAAAATCAGTGAGTTCTGATTCTCGTGAGTCTACAATCAATCTGCAATGGAACCTATCAATCATCTTGCAGAAGACTAATATCAGAATGCAGAAAGTTCTACATCTATGTAATTTGAATTCTGGTGGTAAATGAATGACTAAAAAGAGAGGCACGTTTATAGAAGTTGAAATTGTTAGATAACCGACACGATATCAATGCACAAAATAATTTGTGCATCAGCCAAATCTGTCTTATGTTGATTTCCAAATCACTCTGTTCGGAAATTACTTTACATGTTTTGATTAAACGACTTAACGTATACAGAAACGCTAAATACAACAATACTTTCGACAAAGGCTGAGTCACAATAGCAAAATAACTAATTACCATCTGTTTGACACTTGGGATATGACATGAGTAGAATCTGCCTCTTGGACAATCTCATTTTTATAGTATTACATCAAATTTCCAATAGCGCCAGGAGCCACGATGAAGTTCTCAAAGAAATTACTGCTCGCTTTAATGTTTGTTGTCCCCCATATTTTATCCGTTGGGTGCGGTGGTAGTGCCGGAAGTGACCAACCCAAATTAGGGACTGTATCTGGAGTCGTTACAATGGATGGTCAACCTCTTGCCGATGTCATCATCACTTTCAACCCTACTCAAGGCAGGCCATCCAATGGAAAAACGAATGCAGAGGGAAAATACGAATTGGGATATTTACGCGATACCAAAGGAGCCGTTATTGGATCTCACACGGTAAGCATAACGACACCTCAAGACGCACCTACTCCTCCCGGGAAGACCTATAAAGATCCAATTCCCGCAAAATACAATTCAAAAACAACGCTAAAAGAAGAGGTCAAAACGGGAGACAATCTCATTAATTTTGAATTAGTATCAAAGTAAAAGAAGACCGTTTGTAAAAAACTAATACGCATTCTATTTTGAAATAGCGCTTTCGGTATAAGGAGCGGCACATACTGTTTTCATCAACTCCGGTGTTAGCACGGCTGTATGCCAAGCTTCCATTGCAGCCTGCTCCAAGGATTCATAATCCGGATAAGCACG
>JAJDEK010000108.1 GCA_029259875.1 Planctomycetaceae bacterium | reverse complement strand
TGCGTAAAGGCGAAAGCATTTATCGTGAACTCAATCTCGCCAAACAGCAACTGTCGCGTGAAGAAGCGATCACGGTTATGATTGAGCATCCGAAATTGATTGAACGACCGATTGTCGTCAAGGGGCGACACGCCGTGCTCGGGCGGCCTCCTGAGAATGTAAACGAATTACTATGAATAGTTCAATTCTGATTTGCATTGGGAGAAGCAGGCACAACATCAGACATATTTCTACCCATGAGTAAGCCGATTGAGAAAGTCAATGCCGCGAATGTGATCAGAATAATCACCCAGGTTCCTGTAGGCAGTTCAAATTTTGCAGAACGTTTCAGTCGATTTTTCTTCTTTTCTGTCAGCATATCAGAGGCGCGTTTTTGTGCGAGGCTGGCCAGAGTTGTCAATTCATGTTCATGGTCCAGATCCGTCGAGTTGGTGAGATCTGTTTCTGCTGACTGATTGAGAGGCTCAACTGGCGATACCGGAAGTGGAGTCGGGTTGATTTCTTCAATCGGTTGATCCACGGCACTATGATTGATTCCCCTGACCGGTATGGCTTTAAATGCCTCTCCTGAACTTGGCTCTTTAACTTGAGGTTCAGGAGCTGCCGAGTTAGGAATCTGAAGATCGAGGTCCTGGTCAGAGTGTACTTGCTTGTCGACAGTGACGTTAGTGCCAATCGCGGCTAATTCATCCAGTGCATTAGACAATTCTGAGTCCTTCAGATCCAACTTAGGCTGAGGGATAGGGGCAACCTCACCATCCAGACCTGGAACCCGCACCGACAATCCGCAGGTCGGGCAGTCCACAACCTCACCTGCTTTAGAACGTGAGATTCCCATGAGCTGATCACAATGTTGACATCGAAATTTGATAGGCATTCGTAAATTTCTTTTTTGATGGCTTTCATTACTAGATAACGTGTTTTGGGTATAAAATTAATAACGTCGATAGAAGTATCATTACTACAATGATTTCATAATGAAAAGCAAGCAGAAGAATCTGAGAAAAATTTGTTCAGTTCTTAGCTCTGGATTGTACTTTAATGTGGCAGAAACGTATTTGCCTCGTAGAATGGAGGTCTATCAAATGCACTTTTACCTGTTATAATAATAGACATTCAATTGTACATAATAAATCCATGAACTGAAACAAATTCAAAAGTTCTAATGACTCTGTAGGTTAAGTAAGAGGTTTTTTTGTGGATGTAGAGGAATTTCTGAAACGAGATGTCAATCGTCGCCAATTTTTGGATCGAAGTGCGCGGAATGCTGCTGGAATGGCTGCGGGCGTTGTTGGCTTGGCCAGTAATGCATCACTGGCAGAGTCTTCGCCAAATGAACGAGTTGTTTTGGCCGGGATTGGCGTACGTGGGCAGGGGAAATTTTTAACTTCCAGCATGGCTGGTTTTCCTGACGTCCGATTCAAAACGATATGCGACGTGGATGAATCGGTTGTGCCTGCAGCAATGAAGTCGATCGAAAAAGCACAGGGTGTCGCGCCACAATTCATAACCGACTTTCGCAAAGTTCTGGACGACCCGGAAATTGACGGGGTTGTGATTGCTACGCCTGACCATTGGCATGCATTGATGGCGATTATGGCTTGTCAGGCAGGAAAAGATGTCTATGTGGAAAAGCCCGTTTCACACAACTTCAATGAAGGAATAAAAATTATTGAAGCGGGAAGAAAGTACCAGCGTGTAATTCAATCTGGAATTCAGCAACGTAGCGGTGCACATTTTCAATCAGCAGTTGATTTTGTACGTAGTGGAAAACTAGGTAATGTCAAGCTGGCCAAGGCTTGGATCATTCATCGCCGTAAACCGATCGGTAAAAAGAAAAACGTGCCTGTGCCGACAGGTGTGAATTATGACCTATGGTTGGGACCTGCCGCCAATCGTCCTTTTAACCCCAACCGATTTCATTATAACTGGCATTGGTTCTGGGATTATGGAACTGGTGAAATGGGCAACTGGGGAGTGCATATGCTTGACATTGCACGTTGGGGCCTTGGTGTAGATCTACCTGAGAAAATATCGGCCTCGGGTGGAAAATATTTCTTTGACGATGACCAGGAAACACCGGACACCCAAACTGTACAATATAGTTATGCAGACAAGACACTTCTGTGGGAGCATCGACTTTGGAGTGTGCATGGTATGGAAGGTCGTAACGCTGCCGCTGCTTTTTACGGCGATAAAGGAACGCTTGTCGTCGACCGGGGTGGTTGGAAAGTTTACGATCAGAAAGAGGCGGCTACTTCCGGAACCAGTGACCAAGCTGCAACACATCATCGCAATTTTATTGATTGTATTAAAACAAGAAACAGGCCGACAGCCGATATTGAAATTGGCCATACTTCGAGCGCTTTGTGTCACTTGGGAAATATCGCATATCGAGTCGGCAGAGAAGTTCAATATGACACAACACAAAATCAATTTGTCGATAATGAACAGGCAAATGTATTACTGGGGCGAGAATACCGACAACATTGGGAGCTGCCTCAGATTTAATCTCAAGTGAGTGCTACCTTTTGATTTTCAAATAAAAAAACTTCCTGACGGGATACCTCGTCAGGAAGTTTTTTGTTAGATCTAAAGAACCTGTTAACGGTTTCCAATATCACGGAATAAATCAGTCGTACTATTCAGACTATCGCTTCCACCAGAGTTAAAGAAGTTGGAGAGTTCAACAATTGCCGGTCCCAACAGGAAGATATAAATCGCTGGCATCAAGCAGAGAACTGTGGGAAAGAGTAGTTTGAATGTTGCTTTGTTGGCTTTTTCATCCGCACGCTGCTGCAGACTTTCTCGCATGTTATCACTGTATTCTTGCAGCGCTGATGTCACATCAGTTCCCATTTGGTCGGTTTGAATCAATAAAGAGGCAAATGAATGAACTTCTGGAACGTCAATCCGCTTACTGAAATTCGAAAGTGCTTGTGAAAAAGTTCCAATATTTGTTTGTTCGATCACGATTCTCAGTTCTTGTGCCAAAGCCGGGTAGACTTTACCCAATTCGCTACTCACTCTTTTTAAGGCACGAGGAACCATCATCCCTTGCGACACACACATATTGAGCATGTCTAACATATCAGGAATCCCCTGTTCAATTTCACTTCTTCTGTCAGAAGCCTGACTGGTGATATACAGGAACGGAGTTGCCCAAACGAGGATCGGTACCAGTATCATGCCAATCAGGATGGGGATTTCAAATCGTTCTGGCGCCAGGATCAATGCCAGGCCAAAAAGCATGAGTGTGCCAAGAATCGCTATATAACGAATGGCGGAAAAATTTTGCAGTGCGTGTGGTTGATAGTAACCGGCTGCCTGCAATTCTTTTTTCGTTTGTATTTGTCTACCTTCAGACTCAGGCATCATTTCAGCTAGAGCAGGGGTCGCTGAACCAAACACATAGTCCTCGGTCCCCATGACTGGTACATCAGCGGCTTCGACTTGAGGTAGAGCGGTCGCAGAATCTTGCCCACTTCTACTGTCAGAAGAAAACAGTTGTCGGTTTTTCCACGTAACAGGAGTCGTTGCTGAAGAGGTCGTTGAAGGCGTTAATGCAATTTCCTCTGGTTCAATAACCGCATCATGAGTCTCCTGCTCCACCGGATGGGGAGTTTTTTTACGGATAATGCGATACAACATCCAAAGAATGATAAGACCACAAACTGCATAAAAGACAGTAATTGTTGTTGGTGTAAACATAGGATTGCCCTCGCCATCTTATGGCAGGTCTCATTAATATAGTTTAATTAGGTACGTTGACTTGTTTTAAGGACTCTTAGAACCCAGATGGATCCAATCACTTGTAATGCGATAGCGGCAAATGTCGCTCCACGACCCCAGGATGATGCCATCAACGTTGTCAAATACGTCGGATCACGTAAGATGAAGAATCCTAAAATCAAAGGTGGCAATGCAATCATCAAAACTGCCGTGGCACGGCTACCAGCAGTTGCGGTTCGCAATCGTCCCAAAAATAACATGCGGTCACGGATGGTTCTCGCCAGTCGTTCAAGAACCTTAACCAGGTCACCCCCGGTTTCCTGATGAACGATTAATGCCATCGAAAGAATGTTCAAACTGGCGACACCCGTTTGCTCATACAGGCCATCCAAAGCGGCTTTCATCGAGACACCCATTTGTAAACGACGGGCTGATTCTTTGAGTTCGTCACCTAATGGTGAAGCCGTTTTTTCTGCGACATCAATAAAAC
>JAJDEK010000107.1 GCA_029259875.1 Planctomycetaceae bacterium | reverse complement strand
AGTCCTGGCACAGCTCGACGAATCAGAACAATCCACTGATGAGCTAACTCATGCTTTGGATTCATCGTCTATACCTGTCAATAAGGCACGCACTACCCGCTGGGTTTATGCCAGTATGATTTCTGTAGCTGCTTTGCTATTCGCTGTTTCTCTTAAATTTTGGGTTGATGAATCCAAAGTAGTGCCACCTAACACAATGGCTACAAGTACCAACATCGCCCCAAATCCGAAAGCTCCTTCAGTAAAGCAATCTACGACGAATAACCGCTTTAATCAATTATTGAATAACGCAAAGGCAGCATCCTGGGGACTTGCTCAAAGTACTGCTGGTGCCATGACAGAAGCAGTAAATTTGGTTCCTGTCACACCAGAAAAACCGGAAATAACAAATACCAATCCCGATAGATCAAACTGGGTGGATGATATCAACGATGAAATGCAACCAATTAAAGAACAGATCAGTCACGCCTGGAATTTCATTATTCATTCCGTCCCTGAAGAATCGACAAAAATTTAATGACCTTCTTTTATCAGATTTATGAGCGTCATCTTATTACTCACTGTTTAAGAGTAGCTGGCAATGCAACGGATACAGAACACATGAAACAACACCATCCATTCAATCAAAATAAAACTCGACAATTCCGAACAGTGCTCTTTCTCGTCTTTGTATCAGCTATGTGCTTATCCTTACGAGCTTCGTCAGCGGTGGCGGCAGCACCATTAAGCCAACTGGTAGATGAGAAGGTGGGAATCTATATCGAAGCCACTGATCTCAATGCTAATATGAAACAATTTCTTGCTTCTCCACTGGTCACACGGTTTCGACAATCTCTTGTCTTTAAGTCATGGCTACAGAGCCAAGATGTGAAAAACCTCAAGCAGGGATTAAACGATATTGAATCAGTTACAGAACAACCTCTGCTACCTTTGCTCAACAACATATTTGGTAAATCAGTGAGCATAGCGATCTTTAACAATGGTCCTAAGCATAATCCTTCATTTCTCTTATTAACTAACGTGAAGGATTCTACTACCGTTAAAAATTTGTTAGAAAACTGGTTTGAAAAAACAGATGTGAAAGTGATTCCAGCTTCCTATCAGAACATCCCTTATTTCATAGCCAGCCATCAGACTTCATCTTCTGAAAAATCTTCGCCTCAAGCTTACTATGCATTTCTCGAAGAGACGCTCATCGCCTCTGAAAATGAGAAAGCCTTACAATCAACCATCACTCTGTACGTCAATCAGAACATCAAAAAGCAGCCTCTCGAAAATCAAGCAAGCTTATTCAATCTAAAAATGTACCAACGTGCCCAGTCGGTATTGCCCAAGAGTGTCGCTGGCTCTGTCTTCTTGAACCCACGTAGCTGGGATGCGCACATCCCAAAACCCAAAAATGATGTCGAGAAAGGTGTGTTTAACTGGTGGAAAAAAACGGGCGGATTGACCGCAGGACTTCATCTCAAAAACACAGTAGCCTTAGAAGCGGTAATCCTATTTAATTCAGAAGGAATCAATCTACCCTTACTCGATATTCTACGAGTCCCTCCAGAAATACCCGATAAATACTCTCTTATTCCGAAAAATGCATTGGCTGTGGTCTCGGGTCAACTCAACGTCCATTTACTGGCACAAAAAGTAATTGATTTTTATGCTGATAAGCATCCCGAAAAATGGCAAAAAATACATGCCGTTAGTATCGGCCTATTAGCAGGCTTAGATCCTGTAACGGAGCTCTCCAAAACATTAGGACCAAACTTCCTGTTTTATACCATTCCTCGCAAAGAACTTTCGTTTGACGCAATTGCCTTTGATGGGCTTGTTGCCTTACAACTCTCACCTCCGGATCAACAAATAAATAAAGAACACAAGTCTCAATATCAAATCGCTCTGGAAAATGTAGTTAACTATCTGATGAACAGCATGATTACAGATCATAACACCAAACTGAAAAATGATGTCGCCCCTTCAATTCTCAGAATTGAAAACCACGATCTATTCGAGATGAGGTGGATTGAAGGCCTTGGGCTTTACCAGCCAGCTTATGGGATCAATGAACAACAGATCGTCTTTGCCAGTTCTCCCGAACTCGTTAAAGAGTTCTTCACCTTAAAATCGGAGGAGAGTCTGGCTGCACTCCCCTTATTCCAAACTTGGAAAGAAACATTTTTTCAAGAAGAGAATCAGCTTTGTTTTCTCAATATTTCATCGATTAGAGCATTCATCGATGAGAATTCCGATTTCCTGGCAAAACAATTTGCAAAGGGACAGGGTGGCGACCTCGAGAAAGGTCAGAAAAAACTTTCTGGGCTGAAAAGCATACTCGAATCTTTTGATGGTGTCTTCTTTGCCGCCGGTCTTCAAAAATCGCAAGTCCGGATCATCATCGGCTTAGGCTCGCTTGATCCCACAGATTAAAACTCTCAACTCTGTACACAATTCTGAACATAGCCTCTGAAATTGTGCCTGATAATTGGAATAATCGGGAGAACTACTCAATCAGCAATGTCTATTTTCTTTATCAGTGTTAATTATTTTAAACAAATCACCCAAACCTGATTCTGACGGGAATAATAGAGTAGGTTAGCTCCACATTCTTTACTTGGCCAGAATAAATTTGGTTTTGTGGATCGTTTATCCACAATTGAACTCTGAACTGAAAATCGGGTATTCAGGGATGATGATTGCAAACCAATGCTTTGCTTTCTGTTTATCTTTATTTTTATCACAGTTCCTCCGAATACAAATTGATTCAGGCACAACCAGTCCCCTCGAAAAAGGCTTCATGTAAATATGGTAAAACAACTTACACCCCCAAATGAATTGGTCGTCGATCGTCGCCTCGTCAGTAGAAGAGCTTCTAAATCCAAAGAGGAGATTCATGAGAAGCACGAAGTTGATGATGTTGAAGTTGTAGATCGACGTAAAACAGAGCGACGACGCCAGATCGATCCCACAACCTGCGAACGCGATTATAGCGACCAGGAAATCGACTTTATGAAAGCGATGGACGACTACAAAAGACGAAGTGGACGCCAGTTTCCAACCTGGAGTGAAGTTCTGGAAGTACTGTATAGCATGGGCTACCGTAGAGTTGCGGAACCTACCGACATTTCACTGTAAAAATTAGCTAAGTGCAGCTCCAATTTTAGAATACTCAGTGAGGCGTGGTTCCACCACGCCTCACTTTTTTTATTAAGCGGGATCGCGCCCAATAATAACTAGAGTTAGATCATCATATTGCTCACTTTTACCAACAAATTTTTTGACAGCGCTTAAGATCTGAGTGCCCAGCTCACTGGCCCCCGCCTTTGATTCACAAATGGCTGCCTTCAACCGCTCGATCCCAAATAGTTCGCGTTCCTCATTCATGGCCTCCGTAATGCCGTCAGTAAACAAAATTAATCGTTCGCCGGGCTTTAATTGATGCTGAATCGTTTTATATTCATAATCGTCCATCACCCCCAGAGGAACACTTGGACTCTCTGCCATCAATTCTCTTAAAGTGCCATTCACTTCAAACAACAAAGGGTCCAGATGACCGGCGTTAACAAAGGAAACCCGGTTCTGCGTGAGCTGAATCTGCCCCAAAATAAACGTAATAAACCGACCATCGTGTGCTGCTTCGTCGATATGATGGTTAACGCGATGCACTGCATCAGTAACATCGGTCACAAATTCGACCGTGCTGCGCACAGCGCTGCAGACCCTCGACATGACGAGCGAAGCCGGAACCCCCTTACCGGCAACATCTCCCAAGGCAAACCAGATCAGTTCGCTATCAGTCTGTATGAAATCGTAATAATCGCCTCCCACTGCTCGGGCAGCTTCATAAGATACAAAAAATTCATAACCTGAAACTTCAGGTATTTTTGCAGGTAAAAGGCCTTTCTGTACGCGGGCAGCAATCTCCATTTCATTATCATAACGTTGTTTTTCAACATGCGAGATCATCAAACGAGCACTCTCATAAGAAAGTGCCGTCTGACCGGCTATGACCATTAAGAGTTCTAAATCGTCGTCAGAAAACATCTGACCTGCAATTTGAGTATCCAGGTTAATAATACCGATCACAGCCCCATCAAGTCCCAACATAGGTGCACATAAAATTGAGCGGATGGTCAGAGTAGAGAGCGACTCACTACTTTCAAATCGTTCATCATTAGCAGCATCTGCTGAAAGAACACCTGTTTTATTGTCGGTCACAGCTTTGAGGACTGTCCGGCTCAACTGCAATGCTTCCTGGTCATCATCCCGCCGATGGCGAATGGCTTTGGGCATAAAACGCTGATTTTCGAGATCCCGTAATAGAATACATCCACGGTCAGCAGCGGGGAAAATTCGAAATAGACCTTCTAAAACCTTCTCAGCCATAGAATCCAAATCAGAAGCAGAAGCTATCGTGCGGCTGATTTCTAGAATCGCCTTTAATTTGATTTCAGGCTTAATCTGGTACTGATTGATGTCTCCATTTGTATCTGTTGTCCTTAGAATTGTGGATTTATCAATGGCAGGCGGCCTGACAGAAACCGTTTTCAGCGAAGGGATCAATCCATAAGAAGTCAGCAGGCCTTCATGTTGACTGTTTTCAAAATCGGCATCCCCGGAAAATTCAAGTAGAAAAGGACCTATTGAAATCTGGTCGCCTG
>JAJDEK010000106.1 GCA_029259875.1 Planctomycetaceae bacterium | reverse complement strand
CGACCTGAAAATACGTATGAAGTTGGTTCCGCTTTGCTGTGGACTTTGATTTGGGGCCTGATTTTGCTTGCACTGATTTGGTATGGTTCTCGTTTTTCTCAATCAGAAGTAGCGCAAGTTCGGTTAGGAGCATTGCTGATTCTGATTGGTTTAGTGGGTTGGTTATTCCTTTCCGGAGGATTAGCAATTTTCGCGATGATGTTCTTTGTCATCGGTTCAATCTGTTTAGCCTATCGATACGTGAAGCGAGCTGCTTGAAATCGATTATTATTCTGTTGTATCTTGCAGGAATGAATTTCAAGTAATCGATTCTCTCCAATTATTAGAGGCCATTATGGGAACCAAAGTCACCTGGCTGGGACATGCCACCTATCAAATTGAAACTGCAGGCAAAACGATTTTGCTGGATCCCTTTCTGACCGGAAATCCAAGCGCTACGATCTCAGCGGATAACTTATCAGCAGATGCGATTATTGTAAGTCATGGCCATGGCGATCATGTGGGTGATACCGTCGAGATTGCTAAGCGGACTGGTGCATTGGTGATAGCCAACTTTGAAATCGCGGAATGGATGCAAAAACAGGGTGTGGGAAATGTGCATCCACAGCATATTGGCGGCGCGCACCAATACGATTTTGGGATCATTAAACTCACGATTGCACATCATGGTTCCATGTTGCCCGACGAGAGTAATGGCGACAGTCCTTGCGGGGTTTTACTGAAGTTATCAGAGGGTACGATTTACTTCGCTGCTGATACCAGTTTGTTTTATGATATGACTTTGATTGGCGAAGAAGGTGTGGATCTGGCAATCTTGCCTATTGGAGATAATTTTACAATGGGGCCTGAAGGCTCAGTGCGGGCAACCAAATTCATTGCCCCAAAACGAGTGACTCCAATGCACTATAATACTTGGCCTCTCATTGAACAGGACGCAGTCGCCTGGGCCGAGCAAATCCAAGCGCAGACAACAGCAGAGCCAGTTGTATTACAACCGGGAGAATCGTGTCAGTTATAAGTTCTTATTGAGCTTCCGTTTCTTCGGGAGGAAGCTCCAATCCCACTTGAATGTCATCTCCTTCAATACGAATCGGATAAGTGGGAACTTGAAGTTTGGATTTAGGATTATCGAGCCAAGTTCCTTCTTTGATACAGAACCGCCACGCATGCCAGGGACAAGTCACGGCACCCTCTTCATCGACGTATCCTGTGGAGAGTGGAGCTCCTTGGTGAGGACAAAAATCATTTATGGCTGTGTAGGTCCCTTCTTTCAGGAAAATAGCGATCATCAAGCCTTCCACATGGAAGGCGCGGCCTTCGCCTTCAGGAATATCTTTGACTTTGGCAATTGAATGATATGTGAGCACAGAAATTCTTTCGTTTATTCAGTGAGTCAACGTCCTGGTTGGGCCGCTTGACGAATTTTCGATAGTTTACGGATCAGACTACCCATTTGATGACGCGTGATATTTTTTGAGTTCGAGAGCTGAGCCGCCTTCATTAATAAGGCTTTGATTTTTTGTGGATCTTGCTTGAGACGTCGTGCGATGGGATCAATCACGCGGTGTTCTTCTCCGCGAAAGTGTCTGAGATGTAGTTCTGTAAATAACTGTTTCACATAAGCACGAAATAAAGCATGCCCGTTGCCATTTTTATAGTGCAAGTTCCCGACATTATCGGTGTGTGAGACAATGTTATGTCGCGCTAGAATATGAGAGGAAAGAAACGGACCAAAACGGATACTATGCCACCATCCATATAGTAACAGCGTAATCAAAATTTGTATCGTCAATGGTCGGAAGGTGGGATCTATCAATAAAGCCACTACCTTTGAAGTTCCAGAGGCATTCAAGGATTCATCAAAGGCTACAGAGTCAAGTACTCCCGCTGATTCAATCAGTCGAAAGGCGGGAACGCTCCCGCCGTCAATCATGGATTGGTTGGAAAAAATATCTGAGGACGCAGCTACAACGATCTCACCTAATCCGTGTTCCAATCGAATTGCCTGTATGGTCTCTCCCAGTGAAATGAGTGTGTGCCCCGACTTTGAATTAACTTGAGCGTTCGTTTCCCAGATAATCGATTTGGCATCGGGAAAAACTGTCGTTGCTTTTCCAGCCAGAAGACTATGCTTGTCATCTTGAGAGAAAGAGAATCGACTTTCCTTCTGCGTCTCTTTATCAACATCGGCCAGAGGGATATTTTCGCGTTCAGTTTCATCGAGATAACTCACACTGATTTCCAATGGTTTGATTTCAAATTTCGGGTGTTTATCACTCGCAGAGATAATCAGCCGCCCTCCTTCTTCAATCCAGTCCAGTAAGATAGACCACTCCAAAGGGCTGGGATATCTGGCTGGTCCAAGGATACAGAGTGTGTCATTATAGTCTACAGATTGATTCAGCATTGATAATGGAACTCGATTGCGTTCTGTGTAGTTGGTTTCATAGCCCAGCAACAGATAGAACGCTTTTTTTCCACTGGCAGAAGAACTATAGGTATCTTCCATTGCTCCTGTGCCAAATTCCGGGAACCAGAAATGGAGACCAAGTAGGGTGCAAAGGAAGAACAGCCAGATCCAGCCGACGTTCCTGCGTTCACGCTTTTTTCTGGAAGGCTGCTTCATAACTATGGAGAGTACTTTCAAAGTGTTCTTTTGTGGCTTCTCGTCGTCCAAAGCC
>JAJDEK010000105.1 GCA_029259875.1 Planctomycetaceae bacterium | reverse complement strand
TATGAATTTTACATCAATAATAATCTGATCGACATACAAATAATTGCCGTGTACAACACGGCGCGTATGAAAGAGTCTCCTTTACTGACAGCGAGATGAGACCCAATCCAGCCACCAAGAGACATACCAACCATCAAAAACAAACCGGTAACCCAATCAATCTTGCCCTCCCAGGCAAAGATTCCGATCGCTACCACAGTATATATCGCCACAATGAATACTTTATGCATGTTGGTTCGTAATAAGTCTAATTTCATGACATTATGTATGATGGCGATGATGATGAAACCGACACCTGCCTGAATAAATCCACCATAAAAACCTACCAGTACCATCAGAAAGTGTCCGGTTGTCAGTCTGCGTTTCTCATCACTCGAATCTTTCGCTTCGAGATCATTTTGATCAAGGCTTTTTACTTTATTTTCTGAAGTGAGTTCCGGATTTTTCTTTTTGCGTTCTCCAAATATCATCGTGATCAGTACTCCCAGCATGACCACTGCTAATACTCGGTTAAACCAAGCACCACTGAGCTTTGTTCCCAGAAAAGCGCCCAGAAAAGTACCGGGAATGGCACACAACGCAAGCGAAAAACTGAGCCGAAAATCTGAAAACCCCTTTTGTTGAAATCCAGCAATCGCTGTCACATTCTGTCCCAATATGGCGACACGAGCTGTTCCGTTTGTGGTTGCCCCTGGCATTCCCAGGAATATCATTGTCGGCATTAAAATTAATGAACCTCCACCGGCCAATACATTCAGAATGCCTGCAAGAACACCTACGCCCGCTAATAATAAATTTTGCCAGAGGTCCAAGTCAGTCACTTTCCTTCAAAGGATTCGACATCTCGTAACAGATTTCGTATCTCTATTTTTACGAAATATCCATTTCTATTTTCACTTGCTAGTTTATACGTTTCATCAACAGAGTACCAAGCGAGTCATATAGGAAATTTCCGTAAAGAATGTCTAAGCAAATTAGAAACATGCTTAGACAATCAGTGACGCAATCATTCCAGACAGCACAATTCCGTCCCAGGTCCCTGCCCCTCCAATACTAACACAGGGGGCATTCAGTTTTTTGAATTCGTTCCAGTGTAATAAGTCTGCACCAATCAATGGGCCAGAGATTCCGATTACGAATGCAATGGGAGCATATAATGATCTAAAGTCAGCTCCGACTGCTCCTGTCATCGGTCCAATAATGGCAAATCCAAACCAGGTTGCCAGGACAGCCACCAGCGGCGGAATGAATACAGGCATCGCGATTCCCTTACCCGGACCAAGCCGTGATGTGTTATAGCATACCACTGTGTTGAAACAGATCCCGACCAGAGTGACGAGTATCGCCGTGAGTCCACCGGAAATAATAAATTGTGAGAGCCAGATAGCCAACAAAATGGGAATCACACATCCACCCAAGTTGACAGCGATGATTGCTTCTTGTCTTAAACGTTGCATTTGAGGCATAAAATTCAAGCCAGCCACCGATTCAAAAACCGGAACGTTCACTTCCTGATCGAGTGGGAAGCGAGAGATGGGGATATTGATCAAAGACCCGAAAATCATCCCAATCAAAACCAGAATGGCTGCGGGGGGGGACAGATGCAGGTTTGTTAAGGCCGTTTCCGCCAGATCAACAAAGATTAATGGCATCAAACAGCCAAAAAAGACCATCAATGTCAGAATCATGCAGCCGGATAACTGGGTGGCTTGTAGATTATTCGGTTGCGGATCGGACACTGTCGAATTTCTTTCCGTGATTCGTGATCAGAGATATCTGGTGAAGCGGCATTAAATTAAGGTCGTGGTTGAATTTTGTCACTCTTGAAAGCCATTTTAGTCACTTAACATCAATTCCTGCAGGCTATTAGCGGGAATATTCGGAACAATTCCTACCTTCTCGGCGAATTCATCACTGGGATCTGCTTAGGAAGGATGAAATTCTTTCGAGGCCGGTTACAATCATAGTATGGCAGGAAATTCTTTTGGACAAGCGTTTCGGATTACGACAGCAGGCGAAAGCCATGGTCCGGGCAATGTGGTGATTATTGATGGTGTTCCTCCGGGAATTCCGATCAGCGTGGAAGATCTACTCGTGGATCTCAACCGTCGGAAACCGGGACAGAGCAAAATTGTGACGCAACGGAAAGAAGCCGACCATCCCGAAATTATCGCCGGTGTTTTTGAGGGGGTTACCACAGGAACCAGTCTGGCGATTCTGATTCGTAATGAAGATCAGCGGAGTAAAGATTACAGCGATATCAAAGACAAATATCGTCCTGGGCATGCGGATTACACGTACGATGCCAAATATGGATTTCGAGATTATAGAGGTGGTGGCCGATCGAGCGCCAGAGAAACGAACGTTCGTGTTGCTGCGGGGGTTGTTGCCAAGAAGATTCTAGAAGCGGCCTTCGGAGGGCGTGTTGTTGGGTATGTGAAACAGGTCGGTGATCTACGAGCACAGATTGAAGATCCCGCGGCAGTGACCGCCGATCAAGTTGAGAAGCTGGCTAATGGTGAACTGAATCCCGTTCGCTGCCCCGATCATGAAGTTGCCAGTCAAATGATCGAGCTGATCGATCATGTGCGTAAGGAAGGAGACTCCATCGGTGGAGTGGCTGAAGTGGTCGCCATCAATGTTCCCGCTGGATTGGGAGAGCCGGTCTTCGACAAATTAAAAGCGGATATTGCCAAAGCGTTATTCAGCATTCCTGCTGTTTTGGGAGTGGAATATGGTTCAGGCTTCGCATGTGCCACAATGCGAGGCAGCGAAAATAATGACCATTTTGTCACTGGAGAAAGTTCAGACGAAGATGCCCCAGTGATTACGACCGACTCCAATCGCCATGGTGGGAGTTTGGGCGGGATTTCAACGGGGCAACCTCTGGTATTTCGTGCCGCAGTTAAACCCACAAGTAGTTTACTGATCGAACAACCCACGGTCACAAAACAGGGTGAACCGACTTCTATCAAAACGAAGGGACGGCATGACCCTTGTCTATTGCCTCGATTTGTTCCCATTGCGGAAGCCATGATTGCGATCACTCTAGCCGATCATTGGCTTCGCTGGCGTGCACAGTGCGAGGCGGCCCCTGATCGAACTCAGAACATATGAAGAGAGTGAATCATCATGGCCTGGATACAAAAACAGATTCGATTGCCTGCCTTGAGACGTGGTTTTCATATTATTACGCGTGAAGTCCTCAGCGAAGTGCCGGAACTCTCACAGGTTGATGTGGGATTGATGCATGTATTTATCATGCACACATCGGCTTCTCTGTCGATCAATGAAAATGCAGATCCCGATGTCCCGCGTGACTTGGAGATGGCGTTCAACAGTATTGCCCCTGAATCACTACCTTATGTGCATACCTGCGAAGGCCCTGACGACATGCCCGCCCATGTCAAGGCATCAATGATTGGCAACTCACTAAGCATTCCTATCAGCGGTGGCCGACTCTGCCTGGGTACCTGGCAGGGACTTTACCTTTGTGAGCATCGCAATCATGCGAGCGGGCGACAACTCGTAGTCACAATTCAAGGTGAGTAGTTTGCTACTCACCTTGAATTAAGTATCTTTCTTGCCGATACAATACAGGTGCTTATCCGAGCGGATAAAGATCTGACCGTCACTAATCGCAGGAGTCGCACTGAAGTCTTCATTTTCATTAGTCAGGCGATTAACTGAAAGCTGATCCAGCTTATCACCGGCTTTGATGACATAAGTTTCTCCTGAGCGGGAAACAAAATAGACTTTGCCATCAGCAATCACGGGTGAAGAATAATCGCTCCCTCGAAAACCGCCTCGACTCCTGCCAGAGCGATTCTCAGGTTGTTCTTCTTGGTTATTGGCCACTTCAGAGTTACCCGCGTCTAGACGACCTCGAAAGATGCGTTCGCCTGTCTTAGCATCAATACAATTGGCAATGCCCCGAGAGAAGAAATAAATTCGATTTTGGTAGATGATCGGAGTTTCGATTCGATTGGCATCGCGACCAGACCAAAGAACATGTGTTTTAGTCACGTCTCCTTTACCATCTGCTCGTACCGCGATTGATCCACCACCACGTCCTTCAATTCCATAAATGACACCATCATGAGCAATGACACTTGAACAATACGTTTCAGTAGGCATTGCTTCACAGTACCAACGCAACTTACCAGTATCCGGATTGAGACTCCAGATTTCAAACGGAACACCAATCACCAGATCGGTTCTTTTGTCATCTATCGGAACCAGAATGGGGGTTCCCCAAGTCGCATTAAAACCCGTTGATTCTTGACGCCATACCTCTTTGCCCGTTTCCTTATTCAGAGCGACAAGTGCCTCACTCTCGGCGGTTGCAGTCACAATGAGAAGGTTCTTATACAGAATAGGACTCGAGGAAGAACCCCACCTGCGTGGATCAAGTTCATCTCCTACAATTGTTTGCCACAGTTGGTTACCATCAAAATCAAAGGCGACTGCACCCGACTTTCCAAAAAAGGCATACACCCGCTTGCCATCGGAAACGGGTGTATGTGAAGCATAACCGTGTTCGGCGAACATACCTGTGTAAACATCTTCTGGTAGAACGGGTTTTACTGTTTTGTCCCACAGGATCTTCCCGGACTTTCGATCCAGGCAGATCAAATGCCGTCGGAGATTTTTTTGGTCTCCAGGATTGTTACGACTCAATCCATAACCTGACCAACTGGTGATAAATACTTTATCACCGACAATGATCGGGCTGGATGAACCGGGACCTGGCAAAGCCGCTTTCCACACCAGGTTTTTCTGATCGCTCCATTTGGTAGGAGTTACCTGCTTTTCGTCAGAAACACCCGAACCATTGGGGCCCCGAAACCGCATCCAGTCTGCCTGGACGTTTGAAGAGATCAATATCAACAAAGCGAACACAGCGATCTTGAATTGCATAACAACGTCCCTGAAAACGAGATGAAGTAAAGAACAATATGTACGGCCTTAATAGTTAATTGTCTGACTCAGGACGCTTGGGACGTTCTTTACCGGAATCTCGCTTTCCACGCTCTCTACCACCAGATCGACCTCGTGAGTTAAATCGTTCCATCATTTTTGTTAACTCCTCTTTATCAA
>JAJDEK010000104.1 GCA_029259875.1 Planctomycetaceae bacterium | reverse complement strand
GCTTGCACTTCGAACTGCGTGTTCCAGTGGGATTACCTTTTCCCGGATGGCATAATAACCCAGCTTTCTAGGAAATGTACCGTATTGTCTTGGATGAGGTCGGTCTGAACCTGGCAGGTAGGCACGTCCGTCTGATGCGGTCGCAACCCAGTCGATTTTCATAATTTGCCGGACATCTTCTTCATTCATGCTGAAATTCACAACTGAGGCACCTCCCTTTCGAGTGATTTCCAGCACAATCTCCAAAACGTTTTTCTCTTCGCTATCAGCAATTTGTTGTAGATTTTTTCCCACCCATTTCGGTTTTTTAGAATAGCGGGCAATCCGAACCGCTTTACCTCCGTCGCGTTTTTCAATGTTGTTTTTAATCTTCTTGATGATTTTTGGAGCAGTTTCTGGCGCTTCCAAACGTTTGATCAATTCTTTGTTGCCTCCGGCTCTAGCCCAGGCAGGAATTAAAGTAGCCCCCAGTGATGTACTGGATGCAATATACGGATATTGGTCTGCGGTCACCATTTGCCCTTGGTTGCGCGCATCGTCGATCATTTGAGCGGCTCTAATCACTAATCCCCAGGCATCTCGACCACTGGATTTGAAGTGAGAAATATGAACGGGTAATTTTGCCTGTTGACCAATTTTCAGAGCTTCATTCACAGCTGACAGCAATTCTGTACTTTCATTGCGAATATGGCTGGCATAGATTCCCTGATATTGTGATACGATTTTTGCCAATTCCACAAGTTCATCTGTCTGGGCATATGAACTGGGAACATAGATCAATCCGGTCGACATCCCCCAGGCACCCTCCTGCATTGCTTTGCGCGCCAGATGTTTCATTGTTTTGAGTTCTGTAGAAGTTGGCTCCCTTTGACCCGATCCCATCACTTGATCGCGTAGAGAACCTTGAGGGATGAGGTGCATCACATTCGTCCCACTTCCTGAAGCATCAATTTTTTGATAGTATGCCTTAGTATCAACGGGGCCACTACCACAATTTCCAGTGACAATTGTGGTACACCCTTGGGTTACATAATTCATATTCGCACGAGTTAGAGGGGAAACGATCTGTCTGTCGCTATGGTTGTGTAAATCGATGAATCCCGGAGCGATAGTGAGGCCGCGACATTCGATGGTTTGATTTGCTGGGGCGTTGATTTCTGGGGCGATTGATACTATACGGTCGTCCTTAATGGCGATGTCACCTTGAAATCCAGGTTTTCCTGTGCCATCGATGATCATGCCTCCTTTAAGAAGCAGGTCAAATGGTTCCGGTTCTTGAGCCATTACTGAGAAAACGGGTGTAAAGGTCATCAGCAGTAAAAGGCAGAGGTAGAAGCGAAGCTGTCCCATGCGATGTAACTCCTTTGTAGACTTAAGATTTACGTTGCAATCTCGTAATTTATGAAGTTTTGACGTAGGAATGGTCAAAGTATCGCTAAAACCGGACAGAACTGCCAGTAAGAATATCTATTTCTAGGCTTTACGTTGTTAATCTATTGTTGATATATTTCGCCCCTTATATAGTTGCCTGATGCGCTGCAAGGCGGTTTTTGGGTGAGACCCTCTGTTCCCTGTACGGAACGTTTGAATGTTAAGATGGTCTCCTCTGGGATTCATAGTGGGAAGAGTTGAGAGTCATGAAACGAGAAGATGTGCGGAACATTGCAATCATTGCGCACGTGGATCATGGGAAGACGACACTAGTTGATGCCTTACTACATCAAAGTGGCCAGTTTCGTGATTCTCAATTAAAAGGTGACTGTATCCTGGATTCGAACGATCTGGAACGGGAACGTGGTATCACAATTTTGGCTAAAAACATCGCTTTGATGTATAAAGGAGTCAAAGTAAACATCATCGATACGCCAGGACACGCGGACTTTGTTGGTGAAGTGGAAAGTGTATTACGAATGGCTGATGGCGTTTTAATTATGGTAGACGCATTTGAAGGTCCCCGGCCACAAACGCGATTCGTCTTGAAAAAATCATTGGAATGCAATTTAAAGCCTTTAGTCGTTATCAACAAGATTGACCGTTCCGATTGTCGTCCCGATCATGTATTGAGTGAGATGTTTGATTTGTTTGTCGAATTGGATGCAGACGATGAAACACTCGATTTCCCGTATATCTATGCCAGTGCCCGAGAAGGTTTTGCAACGCATGACCTTGATAACTTTGGTAATAGCATTCATCCGCTTCTAGACATGGTGCTGGAAAATGTACCCGCGCCCGATGTAAACCAGGATGCTCCATTGACAATGATGGTCACAACATTGGAGTGGTCCGAATATGTCGGCCGCGTGGCAACAGGCCGAATCAGTAGTGGAAGAGTCCGACCAGGAGAAAAGGTAACGCTTATTAAACGGAGCGGAGAGCATATTAAGACCACCGTTGATTCGGTCGAGTTATTCAATAACTTGGGAAGAGCACCCGTCGATGAAGCATCTGCCGGTGATATTGTGGCATTGGTCGGATTAGATAGTCCGGAAATTGGCGATACCGTTGCTTGTGCAGAGAAGCCCGAAGCGCTCTTGCGAATTGATGTCGATGAACCAACATTGTCAATGTTATTCACGATCAATAGTTCTCCGTTAGCAGGGCAGGATGGTAAGTACGTGACCAGTCGTAATCTACGAGAACGACTGATGCGTGAATTGGAATCGAATGTCGCGCTACGTGTTGCCGAACGTGAGGATAAGGATTCTTTCTCTGTTTCCGGGCGAGGGATCTTGCATCTATCTGTTTTGATCGAGCAGATGCGTCGGGAAGGTTATGAGCTTTCTGTAGGCAAGCCTGAAGTGATTCGCAAGAAAATCGATGGTAAATGGCACGAGCCCTTTGAATCGTTGGAAGTCGATGTCCCTTCGGAAGTCGTTGGGTCCGTGATGGAGCTGGTATGTGCTCGCCGTGGTCAGATGATTGACATGACTTCGGGTGAGACGGGTATGTCACATTTGAAATTCTCGATTCCCGCTCGTGGTTTGATTGGTTTGAGAACGCGATTGTTAAATGCAACAAAAGGCGAAGCCATCATTAATCACCGATTTGAAGCGTACAAGCTCAGTGAAGGGGAAGTACCCCGACGAGCGAATGGAGTGTTGGTTTCCCAGGATAAAGGTCAGGCCGTTGGTTACGCGTTGTGGAAACTGCGGGACCGTGCGGAATTCTTTATTGGGCCAGGAGAGGATGTTTATGAGGGCATGATCGTCGGAGAAAATGCACGTAACAATGATTTAGTCGTCAATCCGATCCGCGGGAAAAAATTGACCAATGTGCGTGCCTCCGGATCAGATGAGAATATGGTTCTTAAACCGCCGCGTGATATGAGCCTCGAAGCGGCTTTGGAATACATTGAGTACGATGAATATGTGGAGATCACTCCTAAGATCATTCGTCTGAGAAAAATTTATCTGACCGAAAATGAACGAAAACGGTCGCACCGAACCCCGACTGGCGAGTAGATCGTTTAATTTGATCGAGCGCTTATCCAACCAAACCGTGGCGGCCTAGCACTTTTCTATTGTTGGTCCAAATGGTTCTCGGTGCGCCGTGATCAATTCGAATTCGGGTTAACGGTCCCATGCCTTGAGTTTATCAACAAGCTCCAGCATTTCGTTCCGTCGTTTCTCAAAAGTACCAAACAGAATCAGAATACAAATTCCGAGTCCGATTCCAAACGCCCACCACGGCCAGATATGACCGAGAGACTGGGATGCATGCCAGATCATGCTGACAATAGAGAGTGCAAGAAACGAGGCTCCTACGTAGAGGAAGGCACGGACTCTGAGCAGCATGCCTGCAAACATGCCCAGAACAGAGAGGCAACACAGAATAACTGGTAGCCACAAGTTATCAGCAACGCCGGCGATAAACATATCTCCGGTAGAACTCACATAGATCGTGATCGTTGAAAAATAACGGATGGCAGAAATCTGTTTGGGATTTAGTTTATTTCGATTCAAATGGGTGGCAATA
>JAJDEK010000103.1 GCA_029259875.1 Planctomycetaceae bacterium | reverse complement strand
CATTACCGACAGGATACAAATTATCCGCAGTCGGAGTCAGCCCGCGGTTTCAAATTCAAGGCGATTTTGAAATTAGCGCATCGTTTGAAGTTCCCTCCTGGAAGGACCCAGAGTCCGGCTATGGCATGGGACCAAGCCTCTACCTCAGAATGCATGATGAGAAAGAATCGGCTGCCATGATCGGGCGGCTTTTGCGTCCTAAATACAAACACACTTTTAGTACGACTTTGTCAACAACATTAGATTCGAAACGAAACTATGATGTGAAACTGTATGATACAAAAACGAACTCCGGAAAATTAAGGTTGATAAGGGAAGGTAGTATACTGAAGTTTTTTGTGTCAGAAGGAGCTAGCGAGTCGTTTCGTGAATTACGTGAAGTCGAACTGGGAACAGCAGATGTGGACCTGTTACGATTAGGAGTGCAACAAAGTGATATCAAAACTCCGGTGCAGGTACTTTGGAAAGATCTGATAATTAAAGCAGAAGCCTTTCCCAATCATCCAGAATCTCAGGCCAAAGGGGAACGCTATCATGTGCCTAGTTATAATCCTGCTCCCCAGCCTGAGCAAATTTCGCTTTACTGGAGTCTAGTTGCAGGCATCGCGCTCATAATTCTTTTAGGGACAGCAGTCTGGGTCAAGAAACGGGCGTAGCCTCTCGTGAATATTGATTCATACCGATTTCTGATTCTGGAAGCGAATGGCCCGACTCCTTCATAAGGGATGATTTCTGGCAGATCGATTCTATGACGTAGAGAAATATTTCCTACAGCTCAAAAAGTTGTTCTCAGGCTGGCACGTGTGAAGGGATTATGGTTAGACTGGAAGAACTCTCAGGGCTGAGATTCTGGCTTGAGTTTTCTGTCATTATGCAACTTAGAAGAAAGCAGGGGAATGATGTTTCAGAACGATGACCACTTCTCAATAGATCGCAGGACGGCTTTACAAAATATTGGACTAGCATTGTTGTCGGCAGGCGCTTTCAGTTCTACTTCTGGGAGTAGAGGGTTATTTGCTGACGACCAAGTTCCAGGGTTCAGCGACAGTCGTTTGCAGGACTTAAAAGACCTCAATGGGTACTTTCCTTTTAATCCGAGTGAGTCATCTGAAGCATGGGCAAAGCGGGCAGAATATGTCAGACGGCAAATTATGGTTGCCGCTGGTGTCTGGCCGAAACCCGAAAATACAGAGATCAAGGCAACACTACATGGCAAAGTCGACCGGGATGATTACACAGTAGAAAAAGTATTCTTTGAGAGTTCTCCCGGTTTGTTTGTTACCGGTAATTTATATCGTCCCAAAGGGAAGCAGGGGCCCTTTCCCATGGTTTTGTCTCCGCATGGACATTTTGCGGAAGGTCGTTTTCATGACAGTGGGGAAAAACGCGTTCAGGCAGATATCAAAGCCGGTGCAGAAAAGTATGAGATAGGTGGAAGGTACCCGCTGCAGGCGCGCTGCGTTCAACTGGCGCGTATGGGATGTATGGTCTTTCATTATGATATGCTGGGGTATGCCGATGGGTTTTGCTTGAGTTACGATTTGATTCACCGTTTTGCAAAGCAGCGGCCCGATATGTCGAGCGAGAAAAACTGGGGACTCTTCAGTGCGCAAGCGGAATTGCGCTTAATCAATGCGCTCGGACTACAAACGCTTAATTCGATTCGTACGCTGGATTGGGTGAGCTCCCTCGCGGAGGTCGATAAGAAGCGGATTGGTATTACCGGTGCCAGTGGTGGAGGAACTCAGACATTTGTGTTAGCTGCCATTGATGATCGTATTACCGCCGCGTTTCCGGCAGTGATGGTTTCGACTGCGATGCAAGGAGGCTGCACTTGCGAAAATGCGAGCTATCTGCGCGTAAACACGGGGAACATTGAGTTCGCTGCGCTCTTGGCTCCTCGTCCCCTCGGTCTGTCTGCTGCAAATGACTGGACCAAAGAAATCGAGACCAAAGGCTTGCCCGAGCTGAAACAGCACTTCAAGATGATGGGAGTTCCTGAAAATGTGGCCGGCAAATATTATCCGTTCCCGCATAATTATAATTATGTCAGCCGCGCCATGATGTATGAGTTCTTTAATCAGCATTTTAAGTTGGGCCTGACCTCGCCAATCATCGAGCCCGATTTTATACCATTGACGCGTGAAGAATTGTCTGTTTGGAACAAAAAGTATCCGGCGCCTCCCAGTGATGAGAAATCAGAGATCAAAATTTTACATACACTGGCCAAGAATAATGCGGATCAAATCAAACAGTTGACTCCCAGTGATCGGACAAGCCTCACCAAATATCGCCATATTGTGGGCGGGGCCATCGAAGTGATGATAGGGCGTCCTTTACCGGCTGCCGATGATCTGGAACAGGAAAAAATTTCTGAAGAAGAAAAGCAGGGGTACCGTCAATATCACACGCTGATCAAAAACAAACGCTATGGTGAAGCCACTCCGACTCTGTTCTTTCTGCCTAATGAATGGAATCATAAAGCGGTAATCTGGTTACACGACCAGGGTAAAACCGGTTTACTAAAAAAAGATGGCACACTAACGGCTCCCATTCAACGACTCATTGATGCCGGAACGGCAGTTGCCGGAGTCGATGTACTTTATCAAGGAGACTTTAACCAGAAACAGCCTGCTCCCACAGAAATGCCCGTAGTGAAGAATCCTCGCGAATTCGCGGGTTTTACATTGGGCTATAACCACCCTGTGTTTTCTAAGCAGGTACATGACATTTTGAATGTACTCTCCTTTACTAAACATCATGAAAGCCAGCCTCAGTCAATCTCTCTGGTTGGTTTTGGTTTTTCCGGAGTCCGTGCTGCCGCTGCTTGTGCCCATTCTCCGGATCTGATAAATCAATTGGCTGTCGGGACCGGGAACTTTCGTTTTGCAGAAATCACGAAGATTCGCGATCTCAGATTATGGCCCGGAGCAGTGAAGTATGGTGATGTCAACGGTTTATTGTCTCTGTGCCAGCCAGCAGCACTCTGGATTGCTGGAAACAACTCCGCAACAGTTCCTGAACTGGTACAGGCAACTTACAGCTCAGCCGACCAGTTAAACAAAGTCGAGATCTTCAATAAAACGGCAAACAAGGAAAATTCTGCTGTTGACTGGTTACTCAAAAGCTGATTTTTCTTGACCATTGTGCCTTAGTTCATTCTTGAACAAGTTTTTGTATTTCGTTCGTGCAGATTCGTGCGAAGTTGGGTACATTGACATGCATAAATTGAATTGATCCCTATCAAAAATTTCTCTGGGAGTATCCTATGTTGTCAGGATTTCGATTACGAGCTTTGTTTGCCATTCTCCGACATGATTTTCAATTCGTAAGCCAATACTTTTCCAGAATCATTCTGACAGTGATAGTGATTTCCCTGGTGCAAATTTCTGGGTATGCAGCTGAGAAAACGAACCTGAAATACGCTTGGGAAAAAGGTCAACATTTTGCC
>JAJDEK010000102.1 GCA_029259875.1 Planctomycetaceae bacterium | reverse complement strand
TGTCTATCCAATATTCCTAAGCTCTTTTCAATCGTATTTTTTGAATTTCTGATCTCATTGTTAAGCCAGGGAAGGCTATTCTGATGCGATTATTCAAACGTGGATTAGCTTGTCTAACCATTTTCGGCTATGTGGGGATTTTAATGTTTGGCATTTTTTGCCACACCTTCTCCTATAGAACAGCCAGACATCCCGCTATGTATTATGTCGTGTGGGATATGTTCTGTGGCTGGTCTGCTTATTCAATCCGCACCCATATTGTTGGTGAAGGAGTTAGCGGGAAATATTATGAATTGTCACCAGGTCCGTGGGGAGATTATAAACCCTACGGTGATTTAGGGCGACGCCATTACGATACGACAGGCGATGCCTGGATGAGAATGGCGTTGAATACACTCGATAAAACTGAGCATGAACCCATGCTCCGCATTTTGTGCATCGAGGAAGCCTGGTGCAAGAAGTATAACCTGCCCGACTCTGTTTGGGATCAGCGTTATGAGGAACCGAAAGATTTTCAAAATTATTATCGATTACGCAAAGTGTTTACACCTGAGGGCACTGTTGCACAAACCTATGTGCCCTGGCTTACCAGACAGCGATATCTACAAATCAATGACAATCCTCGATTGACGGCAGATATGAGCCGCGGGCGTCCTTTTTTTGCGGGGACAGTGGGTAGTCGGATTGAGGCTCAAGGACCGCAACATGATCCGGACGTTCCCGTTCATCTTGCTTCGCCAGTAGGAAATTAAGAGCGATGTGCTCTCGGTTCGTTGATTACCAACTTCATTCCGTTTTTGAGTCATTACATCAAACAGGATTCCAAGCATGGATGCTAAAGAAGTGATTCCAACTCATCAAAATTCTATTCGTAATCGCTTCCATCGCTTCTTTTTTGCAGAAGAAATACCCTTTGGACTGGCGATTGTGCGCATGTTGGTTCCTCTCGTCTTGCTTGGGACCGTATGTACCAGATGGAAATATTCAAGAGAACTGTTTTCGAGCGATGGAGCACCAGCTCCCTTAGCAGATATCTTTCGACATTATGACTTCCTGCCAATTCTTCCAGGGACTGTAGTTGTCGGATTATTTGCCGCTCTGGGATTTTTCCTGATTTGTAGTAGTATTGGCTGGATGACCCGATTTTCGCTGATTGCTTCTGTCGTACTTTATACGTATTTCTGTTTCATGGATTGCATTAGCATGGCAACGAAGTACTCTGTCATCGCTTCGCATGTCTTGTTTTTACTTTCTCTGTCGAATTGCGGTGCCATCTGGTCGGTTGATAGCTGGTTGAAAGGGAAGAAGCAAAACACATCACTACCACAATATACCAAATGTGAGCTCCCTCGATTTGAGATATGGCCGCAACGACTAATGCAGATTCTCATTGGAGCGATTTATTTTGGTGCTGCTATAACAAAGCTTCATACTCCTGGATATCTTGAAGGAGACCAAATTAGTTACTGGGCGATGTCACGTTATAATAATGCACATCCCGTGGGTGACTTTCTAACGATGTATCCCATTTTGTTATCAGTCATGTCTTATGTTGCCATTGTTTGGGAAATAGTGTTTTTCTTTATTGTTTGGCAAAAGTGGGGGCGAATTATTGCGCTAGCGATGGGCGCGGCATTTCATATTGGAACGTTCTTTTCTCTGGGACTTTACATTTTTCCAATGATCTCGATTTCGATTTATTTTTGCTTTCTCACAGAAAACGATGTGCAATGGTTATCGGCTCAATTCCGTCGACTCTATCGTAAAGGGGGAGGGGTGGCACTGTATTCAAATAAGCTGAATTCCACTATCGAGTCCCTTCGTCTGCAACACATTGCAGGTTGGAAATCATCGGCGGTATGGGGAACAGGGATTTTAGTTGTTTTATTTCTCAGCATTTTTGTGGAAGAGCGACTGGACTTATATGGTCTTAAAAGTGCAGAAGGGCGTATGACGTTGCATGAAGTCGATCCTAAACTGATGGAAGAAATGTTGGCACCGGAGCAGGTGATGAGACAAAAAGACAAGTTCCTCAGTGTTGATGTAGGAACTCAGGTGGTGGGCGGATGGCTGACAGATCGTAAATCGGAATTTATGGTTGGAGATTTGATTCTCGTTCAGTGCTGTCTAAATCCGCCTCATGAAGATATCTGGATTGATTGTCATTTCTGTGAAGAGAATGGACGGATCGTAAATCGAACTGGACAAATTGTCCCACGAGAAAACTTACGGTATACTTTTCAGATTTATGCACCTGAGATCTTAGCACCCGGAAACTACTATGTTTCCATCAAGTCAAAAGGGAAAGAAGTGATGCGACGTTCAATTACGTTGCTTCCCAAACTTTCGGCAGTCGCAAATTGATGAGGCTAAATCTTTGCGATCTAGGATGGAAAGATATGCGGATTATACTGCTGGGCAATTTAAAACCGGTATATTTTCACCAAGCTACTAAAAGCCCTTAATGGCCACAACAGTTTTCATTGATAATGAGGGGCATAAATTTGTGCTTCTCATATTGATTCTATCATTCTAAATGGTGGTTCAATGACTCCCTTTGTCGATATCCTGAGTAAGCTACATTACGTATCAGGGATTTGCAAAGGACTGCAATGGCGATGCTATACCACTATTTTTTCCGCTTTTTGAGTGACAGAAGTCATCAGAAGCAAATTCGATTAGTCGATCTTTGCATTACGCTTATTTTTTTCGCTTGCTCGCTATTCTCTTTTTCAAGTTGTTCACATTTCGAACAATATTCAGAGATTGAATCAGGCATAGCGCCCCAACACATTCCGTTGGCTGCAAAAACGTCTGCAAGAAAAACAAAAATTCCAAATCATTCCGATGCATTGCCTGCTATTGAATTGGCAGACTCTGAACTGCAGGAATTCGAGGATACCCAGGATACTCGTTCGACTCAGCCGCTAATTGAGCGAGTTGCTTTGAAAGTATCATTAGTGCCGCCAGCTCCCTCAAAAGAAAAAGGAACCACCTGGAGAGCGGGAAAAAAGAGCTATTCTCTGGCCGAGTTGGAAATGATGGCTGGTCAATATAACCCAACATTGGCTCAGGCGTCAGCTGTCGTCGGTAAAGCATGTGGC
>JAJDEK010000101.1 GCA_029259875.1 Planctomycetaceae bacterium | reverse complement strand
TAGATCGTGGCCGTCCATTGCTGTGGATTCACACCTCCCTGAAGTGCGGTGCCTCGCGCAACTATTTCCAAACCAGGAATATCAGATGGCGGATCACCATGGTATTCCCAGCCGATCAATCCGGGAATCGAATCTCCTTTTTTCATACCCGTATCCTTAAACATCCAGTGGTTGGGTAATTCACACACCCAGTCTCCGCCTCCGTTCACCGGGTCCACATTTCGGGAGCCCATTAAATAACCTTCATCGGGTCCACGGTGCGGAAACGGTCCATTATCTCGTTCGCGTGCTTCGGCATACTTGTACTTCCCGCCGTAAGGGCCGCCGCGAAACATAATCCGCTGCGGTCGTCCATCGGTACTATCTAATAATGGCGTCACCCAACACACGGAGTTACCAGAAAAGAAGAGCAGGTTCACGCCGGAATCTCGCATCTTGACGACAGATTCGTACTGCTTGATGTCCCAATATTCATCGTGCCCCACAGATAAAAATGATTTACACTTTAAACCATGATCTGGAGTCACCATATCACTGTTCGAGCAATAGGTCACATCATAACCGTGCTTTTCCAGCCAATAGGCAAATGGGAATTCAAAGCAGAGCCATTCTCCCGAGCCAAGAGATTGCGGGTTTTCATAAATCTGTGCGTACTTGGCATAAGGACGATCAAAACTCACATCGGCCCAGGGGCCTTGAGTTCCTTTGGGATCTGTATAAACAGAGTAATTATTGGGCCACCTGTTATATGCCTGCCAGGTGTTGTCAGAACATTGAAAGAGAATATCAGCCGGGCGATCATCTTTGACAATGAAGACGACATAATTTTGCCAATAGCCATATCCGGTTTTATCTTTGAGAGTTGAGAGTCGACCTAGATAAACCCCACTCGGCCAGTCATCGGGAATGGTCAATGTAACTGCGGAATCCCAATGACATTCATGCAAATTCTTTTTGCCCGGTTTTGGAACAGGCTGTGGCTTGCCTTGAAATGGGCCTAGTGTTTGCATCAATCTTGCACCACGTCCACCATAATAGCCTGTGCGAAATACTTCGATTTTGAATTCCTGCGCGGGACGTGTGGAAACCATGATATCAAGCTTTTCGCCCGCCGCGACGCTCTGCTTTGAACAATATCCTTCGATTTTGGATGAACGGTATCCACCCCGTTTATCAAGCTGCACCCGCGTGAGTTGCCAATCGGAGGCCCCTTCCTTCAGATTTTCACGATGAATCAAATCCGGGTTAGCACCTGCTGCCTGAGATGCGTTCAAAGAAACAGTTCCCGCAAGAGACGCCAAAGAAGTCGCGACAGCTCCTTTGAGGAGATTGCGACGATCCGAGTTCACATCTTTCATATTCCAGGGTCCTTGTGCTCAAAGCTGTCAATCTTTACCAAACAATTCAGTATACTTATTCTACTCATTTATTTTTTTCAGAATTACATTGTTTTTCAATTCTGACTTTATGATAACCGTGACATCATTAAAATAAGAAGCATAATCAGATTTATTTCAAAGTCAGTTTGAGATTAATAGATATTATCGATGATAGCCGCTATTGATCATGACTCACACAATGGGAGCTGTCAGTGGCATCATTTTCTCTGGATCAAGCAGAAATCAGAGCTTTCTACCAAGCGTTTTCCAAACAGCTTGAATTGGAACTCAAGGATCTCGAACCAACGCTCGTCGAAATTCGACGCACACTCCACAAATATCCCGAGGTCAGTGGTGAAGAGAAAAAAACATCCCAATTAATCTGGGAAAAATTGAACGCCATCGGGCTGCAACCTCAAATTATGCGCAAAGAAGTCGGTGTGACGGCGGACCTGACTCTGGGAACCATCGCACCGAACACACCTCTGATTGCCATTCGCGCTGACATTGATGCTTTACGTATCACAGACCAGAAAGAAGTAGACTATTGCTCGCACAATCCGGGAATCGGACATCTCTGCGGACATGACGCACATACCGCAATCACTTTAGGCGTGGCGCTCAGCGTTAATCGGCTCGCGGAACATTTCACAAAGCAATGGAAGGGGTTTGGACTTCGGCTACGATTTATTTTTCAACCGGCAGAAGAAATTTGCCTGGGTGCCCGTTGGCTGGTCAAACAAGGGGTCATGGAAGATGTTGATGCGATCATTGGCCTGCATATGGACCCGGAAATTGAGGCGGGAGCTGCGAATGTCCGCTACGGTGTCATGACGGCATTCTGCGATGAAGTCCAATTTAAGATCCACGGAACAGGAGGCCATGCAGCGCGGCCCCATCATGTTGATGATCCGATTACCACAGCCGCTCAACTCATCTCGAGCATCTATCAAAATCTACCCCGCTCCATTGACTCGCGCACACCAGCTGTGTTTACGATTGGACAAATTGCCGCTGGACAGGCACCCAATGTTGTTCCCGAAATTGCAGAATTAAGAGGCTCCTTGCGTTCCACCAACGAGCATGCCCGTTCTGTATTACAAAAGACCATCGAGAACATCGCGCAGGGAGTCGCACTCAGCACAGGCACAAGAATTGACGTGCTCTTTAAATCCCCCCTGCCCGCAGTCGTCAATGATTCCATTATTACAGCCGCTTTTGAGCAATCGGCAAAAGATGTGTTAGGGCATCATCAGGTGGGCTTGATCGACCTGCCCAGTATGGGGGGCGAAGATTTTTCGATTTACCTGGATTCGGCCCCTGGTTCGATGCTGCGGCTGGGCTGTGCTCAACCAGATCAGAAAACAGTATTTCTACATTCTCCCTATTTCGATATTGATGAACAAGTCCTGGCGCTGGGTAGTCGCATCATGCTGCAGACTGCACTCCTGCTTTCACTCAATCCGCAAATCATTCAAAAAGGTAGCTAATCACATGGGACCAATTTCTTTTGCAAGAAATGATTATCCGACTCTGGGAGTAGAACTGGAACTCCAGATGGTGGATGCGGAAACATTTGCCCTTTCGAATTCGATCATGGAGTTATTGGCACAGCTCCCGGAAGAAACGGTGAAGTCTGTCAAACCGGAATTAATGCAGAGTTATCTCGAAATCAATACGGGAGTCTGCCGCACCGTCTCGGATGTGCGTGATGACCTGACAGGAAAGCTGAAAGATGTCACGCAAGCTGCCGATAAACTGGGTCTAAAACTGTTCTGGGCTGCCACGCATCCGTTTTCTTCCTGGCGGGACCAGGAAATTACCGTCAATGAACGCTACTATGAACTGGTCGACCTGATGCAGGATGTGGCCCGCAGGCTCGTCACCTTTGGTTTACATATTCATGTCGGAGTAGATTCCGGCGATAAGGCAGTCATGGTCTGCGACCGGATGATGAGGCACTTGCCTTTACTGCTCGCACTCTCATCAAATTCTCCCTTCTGGGAAAATCGGGATACGGGCCTGCATTCGAATCGTTCCAAAATCATGGAAGGGTTACCCACCGCTGGACTGCCTCCTGCTATGCGTAACTGGAGCGAATATACGTGGCTCATCAATCACTTAATCAGTACTGGTTTCATCAATACGATTCGTGAAATCTGGTGGGATATTCGTCCACATCATAACTTCGGTACCGTGGAAATTCGCGTCTGCGATATGCCCGCCAATCTGGAACAGGTATTATCTCTGACCGCTTTGGTGCAATGTCTCGTTAAATCCATCTCCAATGAAATTGATGAAGGCGCTTACCAACTACAACATCACCCCATGATGGTCCAGCAAAATAAATGGCGTGCGACCCGTTATGGGATTGATGCCAGTCTGGTGAATAGCGACAGCTATCAGCTCTATTCCGTACAAGACTCAACCACGCATTTGGTCGACCTTGTTTCCGATACCTCAAAACAGCTCGGGTGTACAACTGAGTTAGAAGGCATCTATGATCTGATCCATAATTCAGGAGCCAAGCGACAATTGGAAATTATGGAAAAGACAGGGGATCGGCGAGAAGTCGTCAAACAGATGATCGAAGAAAATAACACCTTCTGATTTTGTGGCTAACCTTCTATAATTAAGAAGCTTTTACAAAATCCCATTCTACGTTTGACGTCTTTCAGGAATTTGATTCGGTGTCTGATACCGATAATCCGCCCAACAATGAATCTCCGCAAACAGAACCACCTTCTGAGTCGGGGGAGAATACTGCGCAGACTCCTCAGGAAAAAGTCCGCTCTTTTCCCACGACAGCTGGCGTGTATTTGATGAAAGATGCACAGGGACGCGTGATTTATATTGG
>JAJDEK010000011.1 GCA_029259875.1 Planctomycetaceae bacterium | reverse complement strand
TCTTTAAATCTAGTGTTCCATATTCTTTCACGGCATAGCATAAACCGGCCACTGTACCTGGAACTGCCACAGCCAAAGGTCCCTGACGGCTGGCTAATTTACGTTGTTCATCACTGCCTGGCAGCTTTGCATACATGTCTGGAGTCGCAGCAGCAGGAGCTCTCTCCCGATAATCAATGACTACAGATTTCTGTTGCTTTGCATCCCAGATCACCATAAAGCCTCCTCCCCCCAAACCACAACTGGCCGGTCTGAGAACAGAAAGAGCAAAAGAGGTAGCAACGGCTGCATCCACAACATTGCCGCCTGCCTTAAGAATGGCAATGCCAGCCGCACTGGCCAAAGGATGATCCGCGGCTACGACCGCCTCTTGGTATACTTGCTTCTCTTGATCTGTGGATGGAGTTGCTGAAAATCCCGGTTGTAAGGAACAGAAAACAACAGAGACCAACGTAAGACATAACATGATATTAGCAAAAGATTTACGATCTTGAAATTTAAAAAACATGTATTACCCTTTAAGCATCTTTTCTCGGTGGAATAGTAATTGTAATAAACGGCTCAGACAATCTATTACTGCCACTCGAAGTCTGGTTTCACTCTGATTATACTATGCGATCTGACGTGATTGAATTCCAGATTAATTTTTGGAAGTAGTTATTCAATACGAATTCTACTTTGAGAGTGTCTGAACAGTCACTCATGAGTCTACTTCCAAAGTGAAGATCAACCTTACTCCATATAAGCGTCCGTTTTTCCAAGTAATAGCTCTATAATCATGACACTCACTACTCCGAAAGCCAACAAAACATGCCAACTGGTAACTCTTGGCTGTAAGGTGAATCAATACGAAACTCAGCTCGTAAAAGAAGCTCTGGAAAAAAATGGTTATCGCGAAACATCTGATAATGAAACAGCAGATCTCTGCGTTGTTAATACTTGTACGGTCACGGCTACTGGAGATTCCAAAGGGCGTAAATTGATTCGTCAGCTCTCAAAGAATAATCCTGGAACAAAAATCCTCGTCATGGGTTGTTATGCAACTCGTGATCCAAAAACGGTCTCGGAATTGCCAGATGTATTTGAAGTCGTCACCGACAAACGCGAACTGCCAGATATTCTGGAGCGGCATGGGATCGTTGATATGCCAACTGGTATCTCTGAATTCGAAGGGCGAAAACGGGCTTATGTGAAAGTTCAAGATGGATGCATCCTGCGTTGCACTTACTGCATCATTCCACAAGTACGCCCTGGATTACAAAGTCGATCACCACAAGATATCGAAGAAGAAGTCCGACGTCTGGTGGGAAATGGATTCCGAGAAATTGTTCTGACAGGCATCCACGTTGGTCATTTTGGCGTAGACACCACACGTGGGAAATCAGGTCTGCCACCGTTTCGACTTTGGCATCTGTTTCGAAAACTAGACCAAATTCCCGGTGATTGGCGAATGCGACTCTCTAGTGTAGAAACAGCAGAAATTAATCATGATTTCATTTCTGCAGCCGCTGATTGCGAACACCTTTGCCCACAGTTTCATCCTTCTCTTCAAAGCGGATCAGACACGGTTCTACGACGCATGAAACGGCGATATCATGTCAGCCGTTTTCTGGAAAAACTGCAAATGATGCGCGAACGGCTGAACAAGCCCTCGTTCACCACTGATGTGATTGTTGGATTTCCGGGCGAGACAGATGCAGAATTTGAGCAAACCATTCGCACCTGTCAGGAAGCAGCATTCATGAAAATCCATGTTTTTCCTTTCAGTGCAAGAAAAGGTACGCCTGCTGCTACTTATGAAAACCAGATTTCTCCTGAAACTCGCCAGGAACGTTGTCAGCAATTAGCCGAACTCGAACGTCGCTTAGCTCAGAATTTCTATCATACATTGATAGATCGTGACCTGCAGGTTCTAGTCGAACGTGAATGCGAAAACCGTTCGGGATGGGTCCGTGGTACAGACCGCTGGTATGCACCCGTGGAGTGCCGTGGCTCTAAAGCCGACTTAGGAAAATTTGTGACTGCACGCGGACTCAAAGACCATCGTGAATACCTCGAAGCAGAACGCATTTCACTAGAAGATTGATGAGAAATCAAGGTTCTGCATCAAATTGGATTCATTTGGTCAAAAACTCATCAACGATTATTATAAAGAAAGATTTTGAGTGACATTGTTAATTGCGATTGAAGGCATTGATGGTTCAGGCAAAGGAACACAGGCAGAAAGACTGCACAAAAAATTAAAGCAGAAAGGAATCGCTTCGAGCCTGGTAGGTTTCCCCCGCTACGATCAGACACTATTCGGTAAGTCTATTGGAGATTTCCTGAATGGACGCTTTGGACAACTTGATGAAGTAAATCCGTTTCTTGCATCACTGCTTTATGCCGGAGATCGTTTTGAATCTCGAGATCATATTCTCAAAATGATTGAATCCACTCAGGTCGTCATTTTTGATCGCTATATTCCTTCCAATATCGCGCATCAGGGCGCTAAGCTATCTGACAATGAACGGACTGAATTTATTCAATGGATCGAACAAATCGAGTATCAGATTTTCGGTATGCCTCGGCTGGACATGACCATTCTTTTGGATTTGCCCGCAGACTATGCTCAAAAACTTGTTGCAGAAAAACAAGCACGCTCTTATACCGAAAAGGTCGCTGACCTGCAGGAAGCCGACCAATCTTACTTAGCTAAAGTCAGGCAGGTCTATCTCCATCTGGCTGAGGTAAATCAGCATTGGCAAAAAATTAATAGCTTGCATGAGAATCAACTACGATCCATTGAAGAGATTGGAGATGAAATCTGGTCTCATGCTGCTACCTTACTTTGAGAAACGAAGTACTTTCAGATCTTTGTCCAGCGCCTATTTGAACACAAAACAACTTGGTTCAATCTTATTGAAATCTGAATGAAAAATACTCTTGACCCTCTGATAGAGTAGCCTGTCTAATATCAATGTTCTTTGATCTTTGGAAGGGAGACAGGAATTGTGAAACGCGCTCCAAGCCAACTCACATTACGAGAAATGTTTTCTGATACTGAGCGGCTTGCCTCTGAACTAATCGAGCATTTGGACTTGGGATTCATACCCATCAATGAGCAATTAATTCGCTTGGTCCGAGTCGTTCCCGATGGGATCGAAAAACGACGTGTGGAAGATATCAGCGTACGCAATCAAGCCGCTGATTTATTGAAATGTGAGAATTTCACACAAGAACTTTTCGAGAAATTGGATGAATATTTAAAAGCCATTGATCAATCAGTAAACCAGATCATTAGTGGCGATTAAGACTTTTCTTCAAAACTAAGAAGTCGTCTGTTCGAGAGACGCAAATTCTTCTACCAACTTTTTAGCACTCAAAAGACCATCGACTGCCGCGGATACAATCCCACCAGCATATCCCGCCCCTTCTCCTACAGGATATAGACCTCGAAATCCAGGGGCTTGGTATGTCTGACGGTCACGTTCAATTCGTATAGGAGAACTGCCACGCATTTCAGGACCGGCTAAGACAGCATTCTTCAGAAATGCACCACGCCATTTCTGGTCCATGATTGGCAATCCGTTCTGAATTTGAGCAATCACAACTGGTGGGAGTACTTGATTCAAATTCGAACCAACGACTCCCCGTTGGTAAGTACCCATATATTGAAAGGTTGACTCTGTTTTTTGATTATTAAGAAAATCACGAGTACGCTGAATCGGACAAAAATAATTTTTCTTTCCTAAGTCGAAGGCTATCGCTTCATATTTTCTCTGGAGCTCTATGCCTGCTAAGGGGTGGTCACTCCCAAATTCCTCAGGATAGATGGTCGTCATGATTCCACTGTTAGCATATCCGGTATCATGCCGTGAATTACTCATTCCATTTGTGCAAAACATATTTGGTTCTGAAATACTAGGCATCATAATCCCCCCAGCACACATACAAAAAGTATAGAGATCTCGTTTTCCTTTCGTGATCATCGTGTAATCAGCTGCTCCCAAAAGTGAAAGGTACTCCTGGCGACCGTATTTGTGCTCATTTACCTGAGCTTGAGGCTGTTCGATTCGTAGACCCAACTGGAATGCTTTACGAAACATGGGAACTCCCAGATCGTATAGCATCTGATAAGTATCACGGGCACTATGGCCAATTCCTAAAATTACATGAGATGTTTTAAGATAACCCGAAGATGTCATGACTCCCTGCACTTGGCCATCAACAACATCGATCCCTTCCAGACGACATTCAAACCTGAATTCTCCTCCCATCGAATCTATTTTACGACGAAAGTTTCGACAAATCATCGGAAGCTTATTACTTCCCAAGTGTGGGCGATGTTCATAAGTTATCGAAGACCGCGCTCCACAATCTACAAAACGTTCGAGAACCCATTGAACATCAGGCCCACTTAATCGGCAGGTTAGTTTTCCATCACTGAAACAACCCGCTCCACCTTCTCCAAATAAGTAATTATTCTCGTTCTGAAAATCATCCCCTTTATCAAAACGTCTGATTTCAGGCACACGTTCTTTTACGGGAAAACCACGTTCAATAATTAACGGGCGATATCCCCTTAAAGCCAGAAAATAACCGGCTAGTAACCCAGCAGGGCCAGAACCAACTATCACAGGCCGCTCAGTAAAAGGCTGCTTGCCACAAAGGGGATCATCAAAGTGAGTTGCTGAGTAAGTTTGAATCGATGAATCTTCACGAAGATTCCTTAGTATTCCTGATTCGTCTGGGACACTCACTTCTGCTGAGTAGACAAAACACAAATCGTGGCTCGAACGGGCATCCAAACTTTTTCTAATGATTCGATAGCTCTGGATATCGGAAGTTTTAACTCCCAATTTTTGAGCGACATGGGTGGTAAGCTCTTGTTCGGGAATTTCAACGGATAAACGAATATTGGTAACTTTAAGTGGCATATGACTAACCGGAATCAAACAAGCGCAGAAGCAAGACGTGAGATCATGTCGAGCAATTCGACATGTTATACTGCTTAGGTAAGCGAATGCAATTTTGCTTCTTAGAAACAATTAGAAAAGCAGAAAATACTTTGAAAAGCTGGCTACAAAAGAATTTCTCAGGCAGCTTTCTTGAAAGAAACGATTTCGTTGTCTGTCTTTTCTGAAAAAAGCTGATTTACTTCACATTCCAGATCTTCCATTTTTTCTTGAACTAATTCTGTGTAGTAATTCATCTCCTCGCGAGAGATATTTTCTGGAACCTGAATAGGTTCTCCTACTAGATAATAGACTTTAGAAAATGGTTTTGGAATCCAGATACTTGTCCAGCTTCCCTGGAACTTCCAAAAACGCGTTGCTGTAAATGCGGTCGGGATGACAGGTCGTCCGGAATGAGAGGCTAAGAAAATAATACCAGGCTTCATTTTATGGTGAGGCCCGCGCGGACCATCAGGGGTAATGACGATATGTTTCCCCTCTGCCAGTGTGATTAATTTTTTGATCGCACTGGCTCCTCCTCGAGTAGTAGAACCACGAATTGCCCCCATACCGGCGGCCTTCAACATCGCTTCAATCGTATCAGCATCTCGATGCTGACTGATTAGTGCCACGCTGTTATGTTCTACAGCGCAAAAAAGTGGTGGAATGACTGAGTCGTGCCAAACGCTGTATAAATATCGGT
>JAJDEK010000002.1 GCA_029259875.1 Planctomycetaceae bacterium | reverse complement strand
TCAAACCCCCTCATACTAATCAGTTATAAAAACCAGGTGCCTTATGTGGTGCACAAGTTGCCAGTCAGATGTGGCTGCAGAAGTTTCTACCGATTCAAAGCGGGTCCATTGCGCAATCTGTGGCAATGATCTGGGAACGACCGCTGCTACACGTATCAGTGATAAAACTCAAGAAGCCCGGAATTTGCTGGCACGTTGGTCAAACCGTGAGGTCCTCGACCCTTATGGCCCCTTGAGAAAACCAGAGCCACGACCGCAGCTTACCTCTTCTCCGTTTGAGCACTCGGAAAAAAATGACCTTGAAAATGTGCCACCACAGGTAACTGAGAAGGAACAAGAAGTTGAGAAGCCTATCCCGACTCACACTCAAGTTTCAAATGCTCCCTACCAGGAGACATCAATTCCTGTTGAGGAGAAGTTAGAAAGCGAACCCATACACGAGGAATCACTCTCATTTCAACAGGCAGCCGTCCCACGGTTGCGATCTGATTATCGTGATATTCAGGACTTAATTGAAGACGATGAGCAAAGCCCGAACTGGCTAGGGTTAGTTGGTCAATTAATGGCGTATGGTGGTGTGGCTGTTTTAACTATTGGAACAACGCTTGTTCTGTGGGGTTATTATGGCGGACCTGCAAATTATGCTTCGACAGGCTGGCTGATCAGTACTGCCGGACAAATGCTGCTCTTTCTGGGAGTAATTACTCTCGTCTCAGCAGGGATGGAACAGAGTTCAACTTCTGTCAGCCGTCGTATTGACCGCTTGACGCAAAGAATTTTCCTGTTTGAGCAAGCAATGCTCGACCAACAAGACGCCCAGAAAAACCAGAACTCTAATCTGCAGCAGCCTAAAACTGACACGTCCGTTCCAGAAATTCCATCCCGAAGATCTGCTTGACTCGCAAGCAGAAAAGTGTTCTCTTTGCACTCAATCTAAGCTTCAATCAAATTGCTACTGAATCGTCTCTGATTCCAATGTTAGCAAATGCTGTTTGAGCGATGTTCCCTGAGGTGAAGAAAAACCTCCCAACTTTCCGCCTGAAGCGACCACACGGTGACAGGGAATAATAATCGGAATTCGATTCGTTGACATCACCGTTCCCACAGCACGGGCGGCACGTGGTGCTCCTGCTTTGGTGGCGAGTTCTCCATAGGTGATCTGCTTGCCATAGCCTACTTTTTTAAGTGCTCGAATGACGCGTGACTGAAATGTAGTCAAGCGAGGTAAATTGCCTTCGACATCCTGGAAATCGACGACTGCACCTTGATAATAATCTTGTAGCCTCTCAGACAAGTCTGGAAACCAATTTAATTCATCGAGATTTTTGATTGAGTCGTTATAGTCTTCTTTACAGACTTGCTTTACTGCTTGACGAACATCAGCGGCAGAGTGGTGTCCCATCAATAGCCTTTCTACACCCTCGGAATTTCCCACCAGTCCACACCAACCGATTTCCGTAGAAAAAATTGATAATTTCAAGGAAAATAGCTCATTAGAAGTGGCTTTATGTGCTGTTTTAGAAATCGCTTTGGGAACTGAAGCAGTTCTTTGACCCATCTGGAATTCTCCGATAGAATAGTTTTGACTCGAAAGTATCAATTGACCACCGTTCATTTTAGAACACGTGAAACCAAAATTACAAGATAATAGAGTGATTATGCATCCATACAGCATGTTGTCCGACGAATACTTTACCAATCTGAATTTATGTACGGAAATGACGCTACCCTCTTCTCGCGAAACGGTACTGAATTTTTTTGAGCGGGTACAAAAGTCTTTTCCAACCATGCGGAATTTCTACAACCGCGGCGAAAACGGTTTCATCCTGGAGGAAGATAAAGAAGAGACCGGGCAACAACGCTGGATTTCTCTTGAACCTCAGCGCGTGAGTAGCGGATACTTTTCGCCCAAAGATCCGGATGATTGTTTGGCACAACATCAATTGATGCTGGAACTGGTACCTTATATGTTGTCAATCAGTCCACTCGATTGTGAAGCGCTGGATTATGTGGTGGGCTTTGATTTTTCTTATCGTGGGAATCATGATGCATTAGTGGCTGAAGCCTTGGGATCAAATCAAGCCATTGACAGTCTACTGCAGATTCCTGGAGCGCGGGCGCTGAATTATGAACCATCGATCACGCTCAGTCTGGATGAGTCCTGTCGCTGTCAGGCACGCTTATTAATTGAGACTCGCACAAACGCCTATCAGGTCAGACGCGAGGATTATTCCGATGAACAGCTTTCAGTATTTTTTACGCTCAGACAGTATGGCAGTTTATCAGCAGAAACAAAATTAGAAGAAACGATGCTGGATCTGAAAGCAAAATCAGATCAATTGATGAATGAATACGTGATCGATCAGGTCTTGCGTCCTTTAGCTCAGGCAATTTCAACGAAATAAAGAGTGTTTTTTAGATTGAGGGCTGGGCCAGTTTAAAAATTCGGAACGCCCCTATAAAGTAGTCATCATCGAGAGTGCTTCCAGAAAACTTCAACATCAAAGGGGAATCCTTCGTGGCTCTATCATTAAGCGATTTTGCTCAGTCTCTTACAGTCGAAACGGCTTTCAGTGTCTTGGCCGTAGCAAAGCAGTTAAAAGCAGAAGGCAAAGATGTTGTCGAGCTGGAGGTCGGAGATAGTCCTTTTGATAGTACCGCTTCTGCAAAATCGACAGGTATCGAAGCGATTCAAAATAATCAGTCACACTATTGTGCCTCGCCAGGAATTCCTGAATTCCGTAAGGCTGCTGCTGATTTTGTCTCGCGTGAATTTCAGGTTGACGCGAAACCAGAGAATATAGTTGTTGGACCCGGCGCCAAAGTTTTTGAGCAATTCTTTTGTGAAGCCTTTTTGAATCCCGGTGATGGTGTGCTCGTTTTTAGCCCCTATTTCCCAACCTATCTGCCTAATATCGAACGTCGCGGCGCACGCATGGTTCTGTCGGATCTTAAGCAGTCGAACGATTTCCGTCCCGACCTTGCCGACATTGAAAAGTTTCTGGCAGAGGATCCTGCCCCGAAAGCTATCTTCTTGAACTCTCCTCATAATCCCACCGGAGGGGTCATTGAAGAATCTGATCTGAAAGCAATTGCTGATTTGATCCGCGGTAAAAATATTGCCGTATTTAGCGATGAACCGTATTGCCATATGGTCTGGCAAGGCAAACATCATTCTATCTTGGCTCAACCGGGAATGATGGATCAATGTGTTTCGGCATATACCTTCAGCAAATCCTATAGTATGAGTGGCTGGCGATTAGGGTTCTGCGTGGCTTCAGAAGCGGTTGCTACATCCATCGGCAAAATGGTCAACACCACACTTTCATGTACGCCTCCTTTAGTACAACTTGCCGGAGCAGCCGCATTAAACTGCGATTCCCAAGAACGTGATGAAGTCATGTTGAAATTCCGGGAGAAGGTCGTTCTGCTGACGAATAAATTGAATCAGATCGACGATTTTCACGCTCTCGATCCCAATGCGACATTTTATGTCTTTGTGAATGTGGCCCCTGTCTGTAACAAATTGGGCATCACAAGTCACGGCTTGGCGCTCTACTTGTTAGAAGGTGCCGACGATGAATTCGGGATTGCTTGTCTGGGAGGAGAATGTTTTGGAGAAGCCGGACACGGGTTTTTGCGTTTCAGTTGTGCTGAACCAAATGATCGTCTGGAGAAAGCGATCGACTTTATTCCGGAAGCCATTTCCAGAACAGAACGTATTGCCAGTTATTTGGAAGCGAATCCAGCGGCCAGGTTGAAGTCGCCTTACCCGGTTTAAAATTAGACACTCAATTCAGATACTGAGTGAAAACGGGATATCAAGGATGTTATGAATCGTTATCAAATTCTGATACGCACTGCGGTCGTCCTGTATTGGATCCTACTGTTTACGGCGACTCATATTCCGTTGAAGAAAGGCACACTTCCACAAGGAACCGATGTGCCGTTGCATTTTATTGCTTACGCAGGTCTTTCATTTCTGCTGACATGGTGGCTGTCTCTCAAATGGGACAAGCTGACTCTCAAGCGATTAATCGCTGTGTTTGTGGGAGTCAGTCTATTTGGAGTGGTGGATGAATTGCTACAAGGAATCCCGATCCTGCAGCGTCAGCCAAGTGTAGACGACTGGGTCGCTGATTCTGTCGGAGCCTTGTTAGGAATTCTGCTATTTCTCATGCTTCAAAAACCTTGCGAGCGGCTCTTTAATCGGTTTCAAAATGATGATGAAAATCAGTGAGGCACGTTTACGGTTCGTGACAGGTGCACTACTCTTTTTTACTGGCCGATGGGGTGCGCCAGTGGCGTTTTGAATTATTTAAGAGTGCCATTGCATCGGAAGGTCCCCAGGTACCTGCATAATAAGGCTCGGGAGTTTGATCTGTCTTTTCCCACTCTTCCAGAATCGGCGTCACAAACTTCCAGGCAGCTTCCAGTTCATCACTGCGGGTAAACAGAGTGGAATCACCACGCAGGACATCCATCAGCAACCTCTCGTAAGCTTCGGGCAGGCTTTTGTGGTAGGCATCTTCAAAAGCAAAATCCATCTCAACTGGTTGAATCTGATATTGCATACCTGGGCGTTTCGTCGAAAACTTCATAGAAATCGACTCTTTAGGTTGGATACGGAAAATGAGTTCATTCGGTTTACGTTCAACCAGCGAGCAGATATCACCATCGCATTCTACCGTTGTAAAAAGATTCATTGGTGGGTGCTTAAACTGAATGGCAATTTCGCTGACTCGCTCCGGCATTCTCTTGCCCGTTCGCAAGTAAAAGGGAACCCCTTCCCACCTCCAATTTTCGACCAGCACCTTCATTGCGACAAACGTTTCCCGGTGAGAGTCTGCAGGCACACGCTCTTCTTCACGATATCCGGGGACTGCCTGTCCAAACGATTGCCCCGCCGTGTATTGACCGGCAACGGCCCATTCAGAAATATCGCCTTTGGTTCCCGGTGACAGAGTTTTCAAGACTTTCAGTTTTTCGTCACGGATTTCCTCTCCACTGAAAAGGGCCGGAGGTTCCATGGCAATTAAACACAAAAGTTGTAGAACATGATTTTGTAGCACATCTCGCAATGCTCCGGAACGGTCGTAATAGCCGCCTCGCCCATGTTCAATTCCCTGCGATTCTGCAACCGTGATCTGTACATGATCAACGTGATTACGATTCAGTAAGGGCTCAAAAATCGAATTACTCAATCGGAACAACAGAATGTTCTGAACGGTTTCCTTACCTAAATAATGGTCAATTCGATAAATCTGGTCTTCAGATAAGAGTTCGCTCAACTGCTGACTGAGTTGCTGTGCTGATTGGAGATCGTGGCCAAACGGTTTTTCAATTACCACTCGCAACCACTCTTCTTCTGAATTTCGTGGTACCATCTGCGCCTGAGATAATGCATTAACGGCAGGATAAAATAAAGAAGGTGCTGTCGCCAGGTATGCGACACGCTTTCCGATTACATCCCCGAGTGCTTCACGTTCAACTGCTTCGATTGAAGATTTAAGTTTTGCATGGTCACTTTCAGCTGTGATGTCAATTTCACGGTAAAATAGCCGCTTGGAAAATGTGGCCCACTTTTCATCCGTAACAGTGCCTGTTCGAGTAAATTTCGAAACCGTATCGCGTTGCTCATTTCGAAATTGTTCATCCGTCTTCGACCGTCGTGCCAAGCCTATGATCGGAAGATCTGCAGAAAGAAATCCTTCACTCCAGAGATCATACAACGCCGGAATTAATTTTCGTGCTGTTAAATCACCAGAGGCACCAAAAATCAGAATGGTTGCAGTTGTCAAGTCGATAGAAGAATTTGAATTGGCCATGACTTACATCCATGCATTAAGAGAAAGTGTGGTTTTGGGAAAATGAAAGAGTATCTTCAAGAAAAGAACGCATTTAAATTTTTGCCGATTGTTGTTCGATGAGTAAATCCAATTCACCTTTGAGGCGAGGTAAGATATCATCATAGGAATATCGGCCTAAAGATTCGCTCCTTTTCTTTAGATTGACATAATTGGGACCACACCAGAGGCCGAGGTCTGCATCATCCGTCTCTCCAGGACCATTCACTCGACAACCCATAACAGCAATAGTGATTTTGTGATCTTTGGCATACTCAGTCATTTTTTTAACATCTGCTGCCAGATCAACAAATACCTCATTTTCCACACGAGAGCAACTAGGACAGCTGATGATGTTGATCCCTTTTTGAGTAAAATCAACGACCGTTCGCACGCGCCCTGCAGTGATATCCTCCAGAATAGTGCGTCCGGCTTCGATTTCTTCACCTTTTCGATCATTGGGAACGGTTAAGGAAACGCGAATCGTATCTCCAATCCCCTTGCTAACTAGTTGTTCGAATGCCATTCTCGTTTTAATGATTCCGTCCGGAGGCATACCGGCTTCAGTGACACCCAGGTGGAGTGGGATATCAGGACGTTTTGTGGCAAACCTTATATTCACTTCGATTACTTTTGCTGGATCTGAATCCTTAAGGGAAACACAAAACCGGGTGAAATCAATTGATTCCAGAAATTCGCAATGATCGATGGCACTTTCCAGCATGGGAGAAATAGAGTCCTCAGGATCATATTTTTCGAGTTTTGCCGGATCGACTGAACCACAATTGACACCAACTCGGATCGCACAATCATTGTCTTTTGCAACTTCTGCGATAAATTCCACTTTCTTCTGCCAGGGTTTTTCCGGCTCATGGTGATAAAGATGCCCTGGGTTGTAACGCAATTTGTTCACATAGGGCGCGATGACTTCTGCCAGTCGGTAGTTTTCCTGTAAGTCAACGCTTAGCGGAATGGTCGTCTGTTTTCGAATTTCGATGAGTGCCGCAGCTTCTCGTTTATTATCGACAGCAATACGTACGAGATCGGCTCCCGCTTGTTCCAGTGAATGAATCTGGGCAACAGTTGCATCAATGTTGCTGGTTTTCGTCGCTGTCATACTTTGAACGGCAATTGGATTCTTGTTTCCAATAGTAATAGCACCAATTTTCACTGCTCTCGTTGGGTTTCGTGGTAACTGCAAGTTGCTTGTCCTTTAAGGTATATTGATGCTCAGCTTTCGATTTCAAACTCATGAATTGTAAAAGATCCAGAGTTCAACGTCCATTCATGAAAAATAGATAAAAATCAATTGGGATTGACAGATTTTTCATGTCGATTTACAAGCCTTGGGTTAAGTAGTGCTATTTTATGCAAAAATGCGTCGTATACAAAGTAGGCGGAATGAAAATGAATCGTCAAATTGCAGGGATGCTAGTCGGTTTATGTGTACTCAGTGGCTGTGGGGCTGATACGCAAACGGTTTCACAGAAATCAGTTAAGCCAAATCAAACATCCGGAAATGCATCGCAAAATCTAGAGACTCAAAGTGATACCACCACGAAAAATGGAGCTCAAACAGAAGAGTCTGCGAAGTCAAATCAGCAGGTCTCTCAAAATCCGAGTACAGTAGATGGAGCCACTGCGAAAAAAGCAGAGGAATTTTTCGTTCAATCAATGGAGTCTCTGAAACAAAGGAAACTGGGTAATAGTGTCCAAATTTTAACGACAGCGATTAACGTCAATCCCCACGAGTCAAAATACTATTTTCATCGAGGTAGTATATGGGCTGATCTGAAGCAAGATGCCAATGCCATTGTTGATTTAACAAAAGCGATTGAGATGAGCCCCAAAAACGCTCAGTATTATCACACTCGGGGCTTGTTTTTTGCGACACGAGGTGGTGGTGAGTTAGCGATCAAAGATTTTACTAAGGCTCTCGAACTCAAACCAGATGACCATCAAGCTTTTAATAATCGTGGCTTGCTGTTTGCGACATCAGGAAAATTGAAGGAAGCTCGAGCCGACTTTGAGCAGGTTTTACGCGTCCAGCCGGATAGCCTTGATGCGATGAACAATCTGGGTTTTGCCTTGATGAATTTAAATGAATTTGACAAAGCAATTGAGACATTAAACGAAGTGATAAAACGGGAACCGAAATATCTGAATGCCTATGATAATCGTGGACTGGCCTGGCAGAAACAAAAAGAATTTGCAAAGGCAGCAGAAGACTTTACGACTGCGATTACTCTGAGCCCTCAGAATCTGAAATTTTATCAACAGCGAATGGTTGTCTATGAGAAAATGAAACAACCTAAAAAGGCTAGGGCAGATGCAAGCAAAATTAGTTGGTTGCAGAATCTAGCCGTCATCAATGAACGGATTACCAAGTCACCAAAAGATGTAGATTTTGTCATAGAGCGTGCGCAATTTTATCTGAAATCAGATATGCGTGATGAAGCGATGCAGGACTATGCGAAAATTGTTGAACTGACTCAGGATACGGGGCGTGGTTATTATATTCGAGGTGCACTTTACCTGGAAGAAAATAAGCTTGATCGATGTATTCAGGAATGTTCTCGAGCCATTACTATCCAACCTAACCCAGAAGCCTATTCGATTCGTGGTGATGCCTTCATGAAACGCGGTGATATTGAGCATGCACTACGTGATTTCGAACGAGCCAAACGCATCGATGGAATTGTAGCGAAGGCTTATCTAATGCGGTCAAAGTCATTCAAGAAGCAAGGCGAACTAAAAAAGGCAGCGGAGGATTTCGAACGTGCCGTCGCCATCGATCCTTCTTTGGGCCCTGCCAAATTGAATAAAGAAAAAACAACCGCCAAGCCTGTGATTCGTCCCATTAATTGAGATGGGACATTGTTTGTTGTAAGCCAGTAGACTGAATGAAAAGACTACTTTTTTGTCAGTGATGGTTGCGATAAAAGTAAGAGAGGATCAAATGAGCGACGGTTTTCTGGATGATGGTGAAGACCCAGGCAGTCGCTCCCCAGAATCTCAAGCCCTTTCAATTGCCGACCTGCTCTTCGTGAGTTTTAATTCTCGTGTTATTGCACTGGATCGGGATTCGGGTGATATGGTCTGGAACTGGAAGACACCCAAAGGCAGGTCGAATTATGTTGCGATTTTAGTGGACGATGATCAATTATTTGTTTCTGTTGACGGTTACACATACTGTTTAGATCCTCTCACAGGACGCCAAATCTGGTTTAATCCCCTGAAAGGATTTGGTTATGGAATTCCCTCGTTGGCCACGGCTCAATTCAATACCAGTTCCTCCGCGGCTGCTGAAATACTCGCACGTGAAGAACGCAATCAGCAAACAGGAACGGGAGCACAATAGAAAAGATCTACCTGGCGGCTCTTGAAAAATCGTTTCAGGATAGAAGCTCAGCGTTTGTTAAGTGCCATCGATTAGGATCGAGGATCGGTTTGATATCGAAGTCTGGCTTATACTGATTAGCATGCACGAAGACTTTTGTTTCTGAGTGCCGTTGAAAGAAACCGAATCGAGCCAGGAGCTTCGAAACTTCTTGCCGCCCAAAGTAGTTAATCACAATCGACTCTAATCTAATCTGACGGCTATGATGGCAAAATGCAGCCAGCATTTGTTGCAAAGATTTCAAATCACGATAGAAGAAGTCTTGAATTCCTGCTGCGTAATCACCCTTACGGCCTGTTTCTCCCAGCACATAAATCATGTAGCCTAGTAGTTCACGCTTGGGGTTTTCCATGGTCATAATATGAAACCGAGTACTGGGTTCATGGCGGAAACGCCATTCCAGAAAATCTCGAGTTCGTTCCACCATTACGATCCCTTGAGAATGTTTAGAAAAGAGAGTTTCAAATCGTTCATCAATGGGAGCATCAAAATTAAATCTATTACGATGCGATAAAAATGTTCTCGACTCAAGTGAATATACTCGCATTGCCAGATCAACGAGATAGGAGACACTATTTCTCAGGATAGGGGAATGTATTTTTTCTTTAAGTTTGTATTCAGAACGAATCGGTTTTACCCAGTGTTGGAAGGTACCTACTTCTTTGTAGCGGCAGCGTTTGAAAATAGGAGCTGCTTTGTCTGTCATGCTATACACAAAATTGAAGTCTGTTTCCGGCAGATGAGAAATCAGAGCACGTTGTAGTTTGAGAGCGGCTTGGGCAGACCGATGTTCTTTGTCGATATTAATAGACTCTGCTTGTCCCACAGCAAAAGGGCTGCCGTCATAGCACATGCGACGGGTCAATAAACCAGTTGAACCGATCAGTTGTCCGGCTGTATCTTCCCTGGCCAACCAGCAATAATTATCGCCGAATGGATTTTGGTGATGAGACCAATTAAACCATTGAGAATCGGTTTTATTGAAATTCCGATTAATCAAAGAAATCAGTTCTTCTTGGTTGTCACTCGGGGTCTCCTGAGTGATTGAGTAGCCCATACTGAAAGAACCTGTTCATGCATTCTAAATGATTGAGAAAACAGTGTTTAGTAACATTCATGAAGTTTAGGCCACAGGCA
>JAJDEK010000001.1 GCA_029259875.1 Planctomycetaceae bacterium | reverse complement strand
TTCTGGTCAAATTTGCGAGTCATAGCATCAGGTCTAAACTGTTTACCAGACATAGCAAACGTCAAATAAATTTGAGATGCAATTTGTGAACGGAATTGATGGGAAATGTGTCATATTTTTATGTTGATTATGAAGTGAAATCAGGGGAGGCCACTTTTTATTGATCGGCTTTCTGAGTTCGATCCGTGAATGACATCCTGTTCTTCTTGTTTTACCTATATTGATTTTGATTTAAAATAGGAATGAGATTATTTAAAAGTTGTGATCAATTTTGAGTCGACACCTTAAAAACAGGTACTGAGTTGTAAAACCTTATATAGTTTATGATTATAATTTCTTGTCGAATTTAAACAAATATTGCTGTCAAAATTGTTTTGTGATGTGATATCACTTACGATACCGTTCAGATTTTGTCAATGTTGTAAGATCAAATTCTCTCGAGTCAGATTTTATGTATAGCTCAACAACGATTAACCGGTCACAAATAGATTCGTTTTCTCAACTGGGAGCACGGGCTTTTCGTAATGATCGGGCAAAAATGTGTCCCTGTGATCTAAAGGTGGCTAAAAAGGCAGCAGACACTCAGAAAGCGGTGCGCAAGAAAAAATATTGTGTTACAAAGGAATTACAGCAACGGGCTGAGAAAATCTTTGCCAAAAAAATCGAATACGTCTTTCATGATGAGTTTGAATTGGAAGACGCCTGCGATCAGATCTTAGCGCCTCTTCAAGAGTTGTGCACTGCTTTAAATCCTGAGTCAGAATATGAATCAATCACTCCTTCATCTGAATATATCGCGCTTTACTCTGTGCCTTTGTTAGAAAAAGAACAAGAATTCATACTGTTCAAAGGAATGAATTATTTGAAGTACAGGGCAGCAATGCTGAGAGATAGTATCGACTTGAAGTCCCCTTGCATTGGGGTGTTAGACCGAATTGAGCAGAAGCTGAAGGATGCGCAAAGGCTGCGAAATTATATTATTCAAGCCAATTTGAGGCTGGTCGTTTCCATTGCAAAAAACCTGACTGATCGGGCTAATCTGTTCGACGATCTCGTGAGCGATGCCCATTTACCGCTGATTCGCGCGGTAGAGATATTTGATGTCGGAAGAGGAAATCGATTTAGCACATATGGAACTTGGGCTGTTCGAAATTATCTATTCCGGTCGACCAAAAAAGGACGTAAATATAGAAAAACATTCCAGAATGGTGTGGAACCAGTCGCCTTGGGTTTGACCGATTATCGTACGACTCAGCGTTCTGAGGAATCCTATCACACTATTATCCAGGGAGTACTGCTAAGGGTATTGGATACACTGGATGAGCGAGAGCAACTGATACTGAAACGCCGATTCGGATTACATCACTCAAAAACGCCTCAAAAATTTCGAGAAATCGCCGAAGATCTGGGAGTCAGTACAGAGCGTGTACGTCAATTGACGATCAGATCACTGGAGCGAATGAGAGAGGCGGCCGAGGAACAAAATCTAGAGATTCCGGAAATCATTTGAGTTCCCTCAAAAGAATCTGTTCTTCATAATTGGTATCACCATCTACGTATGGTATAACAAAGCAAGGCTTTCAAAGCTTGAAATGTCATTTTCCAGAGTTTTACCATAGTTGAAGTATCATGAGTCCCCGAACATCCTCCCAACAACCAGATGCCGAGCCAGATCAACCTTCGGACGATACTCACTTAATTCGTCTACAGAAATTTCTTGCTTCGACAGGTTTGGGGTCCCGTCGTAATTGTGAAGAGTACATTGAGACTGGGCGTGTCACAGTCGATGGCGAGGAAGCCACCAAATTAGGTGCGAAGATTGATCCGGAAACGCAGGTAATCTGTGTGGATGGAGAGCGGGTTCGTCTTCAACCAAAACGCTATTACCTATTGAATAAACCGTCAGGTTTCCTTTGCACGAACAATGATCCTGCAGGTAGAAGAAGGGTCGTTGACCTATTTCCTAAGGAAAACCAACGATTGTTCACAGTGGGGCGATTGGATGAAAATAGCGAAGGGTTAATTCTGGTGACGAATGATGGAGAGATGGCCGAGAGATTGGCACATCCCCGTTATCGAGTTCCTCGCACGTATCAGGTCCAAGTTGTAGGAAACCCTCCACGTGAAAAGTTAGATGAATTACGTAAGGGGATCCGTTTCAAAGAAGGCGTCTTTCGAGTTACCGGCTTGAAGCCGTTGCGTAAACAGGGAAAGAGTACGTTTCTCGAACTGACTCTCCATGAAGGCCAAAATCGGGAAATTCGCCGCATGATGGCGCGCATTGGGCACAAAGTCATTCAGTTAATTCGCGTTCGGTTTGGTCCACTGAATCTCAGTAATCTCAAATCTGGCGAGTATAGACGTTTGACGGATTGGGAGTTAAAAAAATTGCGGGAAATGTTAACCGAAAAACATTCTCCTGATATACGGCAACGAAAAGGTCGTAAAAATGTAATGCCCGGTAAAGGCAGACCGTCTCGAGTTTCTGCTGAGAAAAAAATATTGGACAAGAAGCCTTCTGATAGAAAACCAACAAATAAAAAACCGACCACAACTAAGAATAAACGTGGGGCTACGGTTTCTCAGCAAGGGACTTCTCAGCGAAGAATGATCGGCGATACTGAAGGAAAACGTACACGACCAGGAAGGCAGAAATGACGGCGATTTCGCAATTCGGTGCTTGTGCTCCTCCTCAATATCTTTCTGCTACGGTTGTTGAACAGGAACAAATGGCGCGGGCCACATATCGCATTCGGCTTGATTGCCCCCAGATCGCTAAAGCAATTCTTCCGGGGCAGTTTTTTATGGTGCGGGAGCCGGGAGTTAATGATCCCTTATTGGGGCGTCCCTTTGCTCTCTATGACACTTATTTGGACGATGCAGGACAGCCTGTCGGTATAGACTTTGGGTACGTGGTTGTTGGTAAATTGACGACACGGATGACTCACTGGCAACCGGGTGACCAGGTTGAAGTTTGGGGACCTTTAGGGAACGGGTTTCCTCGGCCAGGAGTTGGCACACTGAGCATGGTTGCAGGTGGCATTGGACAAACTCCTTTTCTGGCAACAGCAAGAGAGGCACTTGGTCAAAGAGAATACGGACAATCACAGCGTACTCTCGATGAGTTTCCTGATATGGTCAGTTTACTTTACGGAGCGCGTTCAAAGGAGTACCTTGCCGGCCTGGATGATTTTAAATTGAACGGGCTCAATGTCGAAGTGGCTACAGACGATGGTTCATTTGGGCATCATGGTTATGTGACAGAATTATTACAGCAACAGATCAACGGCCCGTCTCCGCCCGCTACCATTTTTTGTTGTGGTCCGGAACCGATGATGGAAGCTGTAGGTCAGATTGCGATCAAAGCTCAGATTCCATGTTGGCTTTCACTGGAAACACCAATGGCTTGTGGGTTTGGGGCCTGTTTCAGTTGTGTGGCAAAAGTACGGATCAGTGATGATGAATGGGACTACCGTCGAACTTGTGTGGAAGGGCCCATTTTTAGAGCAGAAGATCTCATATTTTAGATATCGCGATTGTCTTAAATCTCATGTAAAGCAAGTACTTATAACGGCTTCGTATTGACAATTTTGAGTGAGAACCTCTATAGTCTTGGCGAAATGCAGGTCCAGATATGAGTGTTAAACATGATAAGATCAATCAGAATGAAAGCACTTCATCTGTCGGAGACGCAGATAGACAGTTGAGATTCCAACAATCTGACGATCTTGATTTGTCTGAGCGGGGACTGCAAGAGAGGCAAGTGTCGTCCCAACCACAATTAATTCCCTCCCGGTTAAAATTGCTATTTGTCAGTGACAAGAGGCCCGTTTGGGTCGGATTAGCTTTGAGACTTGATGCAATCGGGTGCTCAGAGCCGCGTTTCGATTGGGTCTCGACCTCGGAAGAAGCACTCTCACTCCTGCGAAATGATAGTTATGACTGTTTGCTGCTGGGAGTGTTTTCTGAAACCAAAACGAAACAATTGGAGCTTTTAGACGCAGTTCGGGGCAGTGGCTGCCACGATCCTGTGGTATTGGTTCTCTTTTCGCCTGACGATCAGGTCGCTTTGGCGGCTTGTGAATATCAAGCCGAACTTTTGGTGTCGGCTGCGATGTGGGAGTCACCAGCATTACTGGGCTCGATTAAACGTTCAATAATGGTAGACCAGCTGACTGAAGACAACCATCGGCTGCTGGTGGAAAATCATCGCAGATTGGTTCGTGAACGCGATGAAGCAGAACGACTCTTGGTGCAGCAACGGTCAATGGTTAAAGAGTTACAAACGCTTGCTTTTCCCAATGAAACTGACACAACTGAGACTGATTTGTTTTTAAAACAAGATCAGGATAAATATGATTCCAAGCAGGTTTCCGAGATTTTCCAGATTCCTCGTGAAGTACAAGATTATTATCACGAATTATTAAGGACTTATGTCATCATGGGCTCTGGGAGTTTGAAAGACGAGATTCTGCAAATTTCCGAATTGTTGGCTGCTGCTAATTTAACGCCCCGCAAAGTCCTTGAGTTTCATCTGGAATGCGTGGAATTGATTGTAAAAGGGCTGGGTAATCGAAGTTCGCGGCACGTAATGGCTCGTGCAGATTTGCTCGCACTTGAAATGATGGTTCACTTAGGGGAGTGCTATCAGAAAAAGTCTATTTAATAATTATAAGCTTCTACACTGTAATAGTTTACAGGGTCGGTAGCTTATTTATTTGGAGTCATTAAAAGGTACTGTAATTCGCGCATCTTACAACGTATAATGATGCCAAAAGTATTGTACTTTCTTAATCAATTTTAAAAGTGTGTCAAATAAGGGCTATGATCTCAATTTTATAGTATCAGTGCTCGTACCAAACTGGTTGAGTCTTTTCGATTAAAGAATCATGAGAATTACACGCGAAACTCGATCTGATTGTTGCACATAAATATCGATTCTGCGCGGGAACTTTGAGGATGAACTCAAAACAAGAAGCCTTTTCATCAATGAACCAGAATACCTTAGTGCCAGCAATTCCTATGGAATTTAATTCTAAGGAACGAAATAAAGAAGCGGGTAAATTCTGTCCGCATGCAGGAGTGGTCTCCCGTGGTTCAGGTATGTTCCAAGAGCAGGGGCGAGTGCTTTTGCTCAATCGCCTGCGAATGGCTTCGCTCATTCTCGCGCTCGCAACGGGAGCCTTTTTGATACGAGGGCTTCTGCTCAGAGAATTCCACGAAATAAATGGGCAGGAGATATTCATTCTGGAATCTGTGCTGACCGGAATTTTGCTGGCAGTATCA